>CALBKL010000183.1 GCA_937895985.1 uncultured Solobacterium sp. | reverse complement strand
CTTAACAATCATATATAATTCACTAATTTTACCTAGGAATAATTGCTTGCCCTCGTTGAGAATCAATATATTGTCATTGAGTTCTTTGATATCATCAATATTATGACTGGTTAGAATCAAAGATGCATTATTTTGTTTAACATATTCTTTCAGAAATGAACGAACGGAGCATTGAGTCGAATAATCTAAGCCTATCGTTGGTTCGTCTAAAAAGATGATTGTTGGAGTATGTAAAAAAGCAATAAGTAAATCGCCCTTCATCCTCTCGCCTAAAGATAATGTTCTTACTTGTTGTTTTAATTGGGTAGTAAGTCCAAGCTTAGATGAGAGTGAGGAAATGCGAATGTCCGCAGTTTCTCTATTGATTCCGTATACAGAAGCCATAAACAGCGCATTATCATATATGGAAATATCTTCGTCCATTTGACTTTTTTGTCCCATGATAATTGCAACGGAATTTCTGTATGATTTAATTCTCTTAAAAGGGTTGGTTCCCGTTACTTCTACCTCACCACTGTCAGGAACCATAATGCCTGACAATATTTTAATAAGTGTCGTTTTACCTGCACCGTTTTTCCCTATAATTCCTAATATTTCACCATGGGAAACAGAAAAAGTGATATTTGCAAGAGCGATAGTAGATCTGCAATCACTAAAAATCCTAGAATGATTGTATTTTTTGCTAATATTATTGCATGTAATACTCTTTGTTAACTCTTGCATTGTAGTATAGTACCTCCATGTTCTTGAACATATTTGGCGAAAGATAATAAAATCTTAGGAGTTGATTATTGAAAATAATGATTTAAAAATACAAAGGCTATCATCTTCTAATACAGATAAATATTTATATTTGTTACAATTATTATACATTATATTTTAATGATAGAATCCATAAGTTAATGAAGTGAAGCTAATGTAGGGGCTATGGGTGATGATACTATACGATGTTCATGTGTATATGGTTGAAATATGGCTTACTCATAAACAAAAAGGGAAGAACCTTTCGGAACTTCCCTTTTGTTTATGGTGGTCTCTGAGGGGCTCGAACCCTCGACCCACTGATTAAGAGTCAGTTGCTCTACCAACTGAGCTAAGAAACCATCTCGCTTAATGCTTTATGATTATATAATTTAAATTTTATCTTTGCAAGAGGTTTTTAAGATAAATTTCTTTCGTTTGATTTTTTTCGCAATTTTAAAGAAAAAAAACAAAAATGACTTGCTTGTGACGTTGCGTGATAAACTATCATTATTATGAGGTGAGAGATATGCGTGATACTATAGAAAGAACTAATCAAAAAATGTATTCGACAGGTGAGATTGCGAAATTATGCGGTATTACTGTTCGTACAGTTCAATATTATGATCAACGAGGACTACTAATTCCTACTGAACTAAGTGAAGGTGGTAGACGTATGTATACTTCTGAAGATGTAGAGAAATTAAGATTATTAATTTATTTGCGCTCTCTAGGATTATCCATTGATGATATTGCCAGTATTTATCAGCAAGACAATGGTGAGAATATAATAAAGGCTTTAATTGATGAACGTATATTTGCGATAGAGAAAGAAGTTGAGGAACAAAAAATAAAACTTCAAGATGCAAAATCATTTCGTGAACAATTAAATGCAATACCAGTGATAACACCAGCATCAATGCCAAATATTGCGTATATTTTGAAACGAAAAGAACGATTGAAACATTACCGGATACAGCTTTTCATTATTGGAATCATAGTTGGAATCATACAAGGTGCATTTTTTGTATATTCGCTATTTAGCAGAAAGTGGTGGATATATCTTGTTGTTGAGATATTGATAATTATTTTTGGATCAATTTTATTCAAAAAATATATGAATATTGTTGCCTATATCTGTCCTGAATGTCATACCGTTTTTAGGCCAAATGGAAAAGAGGTTTTTTGGGCGAGACACACGTATCATACTAGAAGGCTGACTTGCCCATGTTGTAATAAAAAAGGGTTCTGTGTAGAAACCTTACGGGAGGAAGACTTATGATTGAAATTAAAAATTTAACGAAGAAGTATGATGGGAAAGTTGCTGTAGAGCACTTATCTTTGTCTGTTTCTGATGGAGATATCTATGGTTTTATTGGGGCTAATGGTGCAGGGAAAACTTCTACCATAAAAGCAATCGTTGGTATTCATGGCTTTGATGAAGGTGATATTTTAATAAATGGTCATTCTATTCAAAGTGAGCCAATCTTATGTAAACAACAAGTGGCATATATACCAGATAATCCTGATTTATATGAGCATTTAACGGGGTATCAATTCATTAACTTTATCGCCGATTTGTATCATGTGTCTTCTGAAGATAGAAAAAATCGCATACAAACATATGGGAATCTTTTCGAAATGACAGATTCCCTGGGAAATATGATTTCTTCATATTCACATGGGATGAAACAGCGTACTGCAATTATTGCGGCTCTTATACATGAACCGAAGATATTGATTTTAGATGAACCATTTGTAGGGTTGGATCCAAAAGCTACATTTGAACTCAAGAATATTATGAAAGAAATGACACAGAAAGGATGTACAATTTTCTTCTCGACTCATGTTTTAGATGTAGCAGAGAAACTCTGTAATAAAATTGCTATTATCCATAAAGGAAAACTTGTTACATGTGGTAATACGGATACCGTGAAGGGAACAAAGTCATTAGAAGAGTTCTTTATGGAGGTGGATGCATAATGAATCAAATTATTCATTTATCAAAAGCAAAACTCTTAAATACACTACCCATAAATGATTTTTGCGGAAACAATAAACAAAAACGTAATATAGCGTTATTATTCGTTGTTGTTATTGTCTATATGGCAATAAATATTGTGGCATTTTCTGTCACAACAACAATGAACTTGATACATGCAGGACTTGTGGAATATGTGTATGCAAGCTTGTTGTCGCTAACGAGTGTCGCTTTAATAACATTATTATTGTTTACGTTGAATGCATTATTGTTTGAGGGTAATGATTATGACATGTTGCAGTCACTGCCAGTTTCTAAAAGAGATATTATCGCAAGTAAACTATTGATTGTTTATATCTTTGCGTTTTGTTTCACCTGTGGAATGATGTTGCCAGGTATGGTGGTACATGTACTTATTACACATGCATACTTACAGCTTGCATTCGGTATTCTCTCTCTTGTGTTTGTTCCGGTGATACCGATAGGAATTGCAATTATCTTTGGTGTGGGCATTCTTTATGTAGCATCTTTTGCTAAACATACAACAGTATTAAAAGTACTATTATCTGTTTTATTGTTTATTGGTTTGATGGTAGGAATCTTTCTGCTTCAAAGTGTCGGCGGTTTATCTACTATGACAGGATTACAAATGGTACAGATATACCCACTATCTTTGATCTTTTTGAAGTCTAACCTATTATATGCATGCATATCAATCGTCGTTTCTGTATTAATCTTCTATATGCTTACATGGAAATATGAAGTTCTGCATAAGCTTTCCACAAAACGTAGAGTTATATACCATGATGCAACTTTTAAGCATCATTCAGTATTCCATGCGTTATATCAAAAAGAAGTGCAACGTTTCTTTGGCTCGTATTTAGCAGTAATAAATCAGGGGTTTGGTGTCATTATGTTAGTAATAGGGAGTGTGTTGTTGGTGTTTGTGCCACCAACAATGCTGTTTTCCATGTTGAAAGTGTCGCAAATACCTGCAAATGTGGTGGATTATATTCCGCTTGTGATTGCAGGGATGCTGGCATTCACATTCCCTTCAGCTTCTTCCTTATCATTAGAAGGAAAGAATTTATGGATTATTCAAACTGCTCCAATCAAGATGAAGGATATTATACGTAGTAAGATATCGGTAACATTATCTTTACATCTAATAGGATATGTTTGCGCAATCATCGCAGTATTCTTACGATTTTCGCTATCAGTCGAACAGATGATTGCGGTGTTACTTATTCCATTAGTATATTCTTTCTTTACTGCAATCTTGGGATTTACGCTAGACTATCGATTTGCGAATTATAGTTGGGACAATGAAATTGTTCCAATTAAGCAAAGTTTGCAGGTTGGCTTAACGATGCTGACTAGTTTATTTATGGTTGGATTACCGATACTACTTTCAACTTGTTTAGTCATAAATCTTTATTTTGCAATGTATCTGGTAGCGAGTATTCTATTCATTGTAAGTGTGATTCTATTTCTACTTTTGAGTAGAATTCGTACATTATCCTAGTTCAATTCCATTGCATATTAGTTTAGAACCGCATTCTGTACAGTCGATATCAAATTGTCGTTGGTATCTTTGCTCTTCTGGAATGTAGTTATTAAATTGGTCGACGAGTATATATTTGTGTTTTCTGCCTTGGTGTTGTAAACCGGAGCGGAAGGCTTGTTTAGATTGAATGGTTTTGGATGGGATTTGATATGTTTTTCCATCTTTTACAAAGTGTGTTCCTGTTTCGATGAAGGCAAATGTAATATCGTGTTTGGTGGCTTGGTGATAAAGGCTTTTAACCCACTCGTAATGGCAAGGTCTACTACCGCTGTAGTTTTCTCCACCGACGATGATTTGTTCGATTTTGTCGGATAGGTATTGTTCAATGTGTATCTCTGATAAGAGTGGGGCACACATGATTCCTTTATGTTTGAAGGGTAAATCTAATAAGATGGGGATACGTTCATCAGCACGCTTTTGATTTTCCGCTGTAACATTGATTATGATGTTTTCCCATCCATCTCCCCAATCAGATGGTAAACAGGAGGGTATACGTTCTGGTCGTTTGGTTAGTAGGAAGAATTTTACATCACTGCGGATCCGCATGATATCCCAAGCTTGTGTACGCCAAGCATCTGTTTCTTCTAGGAAGAAATCCGAGGTCATACATACACGTATGAGTTCACCGCTTTTAATCTTATATTCACCCTTGCGATTTTTCGCTAAGGGTTTTTTATACTATTTGTTAAGCGGATGAGTGGGCCATCTTGAGCACGCATTTGATCGAGAAAATACATATAGCAGTTTGCGCATCCTTCGCTAATCTTCTTACATCCATGCCAAGGGTTACATGTGTCATGCATTGTGTTATCCTCCTGGTATGTATTGTATGTATTGTGTTAGGTGAACACAAATAATTAGTTTGTGAAGTTGAGTAAATTTTATTCATTGAAAAAATAATCTGTATTTCTGAAAAAAATTTACATCAAATGTGAAAGAAATGTGTAAAAATACTCTGAATATAGTTGATTTTAAATTTTTACATCAATATAATAAGAACATCTTAAATAAAAGAGATTAGAAACGAGGGTGGAAATGATGAATTTCAATAAATTAATCAAAGGTGGACTTGCGGCACTGATGGCTGTATCACTAGCAGCTTGTGAAGCGTCCGAAGGATCTACTAATTCTACAGCAACAGAAACAACTTCTGATTATGTTGCGGCTGGAGATTTGAAGTCATATACGATTGGTACATTAGGACCAACAACAGGTGACTATGCAGTATATGGTCTGGCAGTAACAAATGCGGTTAAACTTGCGGTTGAAGATTACAACGCTGCGAAAGGTACAAACATTAAGGTGGATGTACAGGATTCTCAAGGTGATCAGACACAGGCGTTAAATATCTATAACAAGTTTGTTTCTGATACAAAGGTTGCAGGTATTATTGGTGGTACTGTTTCAGGTGAATCTTATGCGATTGCAGTACAGAGTAAGGATACTGGTGTTCCTATCATTACACCTAGTGGTACTGCTGCTAATATTACGGATGAAGGTGGACCAAATGTATTCCGTGCATGTTATACAGACCCACAGCAAGCAAAGCAGGTAGCTGACTTTACATATGAGACATTAGGTTTAAAGAAGGCTGCTATGATTTATAACAGTGATGATGATTACTCAACTGGTGTAGCGGAAGCTTTCAAGGCTGAATTCGAAAGTAAAGGTGGAAAGGTTGTTCTTTCTGAAGCGTTCTCTACTTCTGATCAGGACTTCAGTTCTCAGTTAACAAAGATTGCGGCTGAAGATGTTGATGTATTATTTGTTCCAAACTACTATGAAAAGGATGTACAGATTGCAAAGCAGGCAAGAAATCTTGGCATTAAGGCACAGATTGTTGGTGCTGATGGTTGGGATGGAGCTACTAGTGTAGCTGGTAACGATACTTCCGCAATTGAAGGTGTTATCTTCATCAACCAATACTCACCAGATATGGAGAGTGTTCAGGATATCATGAAGAAGTACAAGGCAAAGTTCGGTACAGATATTAACTCATTTGGTATTAATGCATATGACTCAACAATGTTGTTGTTACAGACAATCGAAAAGGTTGGTTCTCTTAAGGCTAGCGATATTGTAAAGGGCATTGCATCTACAGACTACAAGGGAATCTTGGGAAGTATCTCCTTTGATAGTAATGGTGACCCAATCAAGGAACCAGTATTCGTTCAAATTAAGAACGGTCAATATACAACTTATAAGAAGTAGTACTTTGAGATAGGGAGGCAATACTCCCTATTTCGTTATTTGTGGTAAGGAGGGACATGCATGAATCAGTTTTTTATGCAATTTATCAATGGATTAAACATCGGCTCAATTTATGCACTGATTGCGCTAGGCTATACGATGGTATATGGTATTGCAAAGTTAATTAACTTTGCGCATGGTGACGTCATCATGGTCGGTGCGTATATTAGTTTTATCAGTATGAAGTTTGGGTTACCGTGGTGGCTTGCGGTCATTATCTCTATCGTCGCATGTGCTGTTTTAGGCGTTGTAATGGAGAAAGTTGCGTATAAACCTTTACGTAACGCAAGTCGTATTTCATTATTGATTACTGCGATTGGTATTAGTTACCTCCTACAGAATTTGTTCCAATTGATCTTTGGCGCAAATCCCCAGCCATATCATGCGTTTATTACGTTACCAGCGTTAAATCTTGGTGGTATTTCAATTCAGGCAAACTATTATATTACATTTAGTGTGTCTGTACTGCTGATGATTTTATTGACGTTATTTGTAAATAAGACAACGATGGGTAAGGCGATGCGTGCTGTATCAGAGGATGAAGGTGCTGCCAAGCTAATGGGAATTAACGTTGATACTACAATTAGCTTAACGTTTGCGATTGGTTGTGCTCTTGC
Organism: uncultured Solobacterium sp.; assembly: GCA_937895985.1. The sequence continues at coordinate 3,789 of CALBKL010000183.1, read as the reverse complement.
GGCAATCGCGGGTATTCTTTATGCGAATTGTTATCCAATGATTAATCCAACCCTAGGTTCTTTACCTGGTATAAAGGCATTTATTGCGGCGGTACTTGGTGGAATTGGTTCGATTCCAGGTGCGGTAATTGGTGCGTTTATCCTTGGTATGGTGGAAGCGATGACTAAGGCATATATTTCCTCTCAGTTAACAGATACGATTGTATTTGCGATTTTGATTTTGATGTTGGTATTTAAACCGGCAGGTATTCTAGGAAAGAATGTAAAGGAGAAGGTGTAAGTGATGAAGAAACTCAATTTAAAAAACAGACTCCTACTCGAATTTGGCATTACTGCACTAGGATATATCTTGCTCGTTGTGTTAATGCGTATTGGTGTATTAAAGAGTTATTGGCAAGGTATCTTGATTACAATCTGTATCAATGTAATCTTGACGGTATCTTTAAATATGACAGCAGGTTTCCTTGGTGAACTTGCACTAGGTCATGCGGCTTTTATGGCAGCGGGTGCTTACGCTTCTGCGGTGTTCACAAAGTCAATGCGTTTATTACCTATTATCGAATTTCCAATTGCGATTCTCATCGGTGGTATCGTTGCGATGATTTTAGGTCTTCTTGTTTGTTTACCAACCCTACGTTTACGTGGAGACTATCTCGCAATTATTACATTAGCCTTTGGTGAAATTGTACGTAATGTACTGATTAACTTGAAAGTATTGGGTGGTGCTGGTGGTTATTCTGCAATCGCAAAGAATACTACATTTACATGGGCATTCGCTTTAGCTGCGATTACGGTATTCTTGTCGTTATCTCTGATTCATTCTCGACATGGTCGATCTATCATTGCGATTCGTGAGGATGAGATTGCGGCTGAATCTTCTGGTATCAATACCCAGAAGTATAAAATTATTACTTTCTTATACTCAGCATTCTTTGCGGGTGTAGGTGGTGCTTTATACGCACATTACATGGGCTTCTTACAACCTAGTGTATTTACATTAGATAAGTCGATTGAGATTTTGGTAATGGTTGTATTAGGCGGTATGGGTAGTATCTTTGGCTCTATCGTTTCCGCAAGTGTTCTAACATTATTACCAGAAGTATTACGTAGTGTAAGTGACTATCGTATGCTCGTATATTCGATTGTGTTAATTTTGATGATGCTAGTGAAACATGCGCCACAATTACAGTCATTTTTCCATCGTTTTAAAAGGAATAAGGAGGTTCATTCATGAGTGAGAAGAAATATATTCTAAAAGTTGATGAACTCGGTATTAATTTTGGTGGTTTACGTGCTGTAAATAACTTCTCAATGAAGATTGAAGAAGGTCAGCTCTATGGTTTAATTGGTCCAAATGGTGCTGGTAAAACAACTGTATTTAATATGTTAACGGGTGTGTATACACCAACGGATGGTACGGTAAAGCTCGAAGGTAAGAAGATTAATGGGATGAAGCCATATGCGATTACTCGTTTAGGAATTGCACGTACATTCCAAAATATTCGTTTGTTTAAAGATATGACAGTGAAAGAAAATGTCTTAGCTGCTTTGGATACACAAGCAAGTTATGGATTATTCTCGGGTATGTTTAAACTACCAAATTCCTTAAAACAGGAAAAAGATATGGATCAAGAGGCTATGTCTTTATTAGAAGTATTCCATCTAGAAAAGGATGCGGATAAACTTGCGAAGAATTTGCCATATGGTAAGCAGCGTGAGCTAGAAATCATTCGTGCCTTAGGTGCACATCCAAAACTATTATTGTTGGATGAACCTGCAGCAGGTATGAACCCACAGGAAACAAAGAACCTTATGGAAACAATTCGTCTGGTACGTGATCGTTTCAATATCGCTATCTTATTAATTGAACATGATATGAAGCTTGTCATGGGTATCTGTGAGAAGATTTCTGTATTGAATTATGGTATGTTGCTGGCGGAAGGAACACCAGAGGAAATCCGTACAAATCCAGATGTTGTAAAGGCATACTTAGGAGAGTGATGATATGCTGAAAGTAGAAAATTTAGTTGTACGTTACGGAATGATTGAAGCTATCAAAGGTATCTCCTTTGAAGTCAATGATGGTGAAATTGTTACGCTAATCGGTGCCAACGGTGCTGGTAAGACAACGACCATGCATACGATCTCAGGTTTATTAAAACCTGCAGAGGGTTCTATTTTGTTGGATGGGGTTGATATTACAAAGATTCCTGCCCATAAGATTGTTACGATGGGGCTTGCACAGATTCCTGAACGTAGAAGAGTATTCGCTTCACAAACCGTTGAAGAAAATCTTGATCTTGGTGCCTTTACAAGAAAAGATAAAGAAGGAATTGCCCAAGACTTAGAGCGGGTGTATACGTTATTCCCACGTTTAAAGGAACGTAAGAAACAATTAGCTGGTACCTTATCTGGTGGTGAACAGCAGATGCTTGCAATGGGTAGAGCGTTAATGGCTAAACCAAAGATTCTATTATTGGATGAGCCATCCATGGGTTTATCACCATTACTTGTAAAAGAAATTTTTAGAATTATTGAAGAAATTAACAAACAAGGTACTACAATACTATTAGTAGAACAAAATGCAAAGATGGCATTAGCGATAGCTGATCGTGCATATGTATTAGAAACAGGTAAAATAACATTAGAGGGTAGTGGCCAAGAGTTAGCTGCTAGCGAGCAAGTTCAGAAAGTTTATCTAGGAGGATAAAGCAATGTACGTTAAAGATCATATGACGGCGAATCCCATTACGATTACTGCGGATACACCGTTATCTAAAGCACTAGAAATTATGGGTAAGAATCATTTCCACCGCTTACCAGTTGTGGATGAAAATCAAAAGCTCATTGGTTTGATTACAGAGGGTTTGGTAAATGATACATCTGGAAAGAACGCAACTTCTTTATCCATCTATGAATTGAATTACCTGTTATCTCGTACTCAGGCAAAGGACATCATGATTCGTGATGTGCATACAGTTTCTCCGATGGTCTTCTTAGAAGAAGCTGCGCAAGTGATGTTAGAAAATACGGTCAATGTATTACCAGTCGTGGATGAAGAGAATCACGTGATTGGTATTATTACAGAAAAGGATATATTCTTAACATTTGTTGACTTAATGGGCTTAAAACGTCAAGGTACAAGATTTGTCATGTTGATTGATGATAAACCTGGTGTATTTGCACAGGTAACGAAGTTATTTGCACAAGAAAATGCAAATGTAGAAAACATCGCTGTATATCATACAGACCGTGGCTCTGAGGTTGTTGTTAAGGCAACAGGTGAAGTTGCGGTAGATAAGATGACAAAGATTTTACAGGATGCTGGATTTAATATTACCAATGTTGTTCAAACAACTACAGATGGTAAGACTGTTGTCTGGCTAAAGTAGAAGAAATAGGGTTCTGCAAGCGCAGAACCTTTTATGATAGAATAAAGAACACGGAGGATCTTATGGATATTCAGACTTTGATTTTGTATATATTTGATGTAGTGATGTTAGTTGCCTTTGCGAGAATGTTGATGGTCTCAAATACCGTAAAGATAGAGACAAAAGTTGGAAATAAAATGAAGTGGATGATACCAGTTTTATTTCTTGCGATAGCAGTGATTGGTTTTGTACGTTATGAAGGTATTTTCCGTATTGTACAGTTTATTGTTCCAATTATATTAGGAATCATGTATTACTTCATGAAGTCTGGTTTGTCAGATGAGGGTATCGTGATGATGGGTTCTCTGATTAAATTTCATAAAGCTGGGCAAGTAACGCTTTCGCGTTCTGATAATAG
>CALBKL010000182.1 GCA_937895985.1 uncultured Solobacterium sp. | reverse complement strand
GGATGATTGTTCCTTCACGCATTGGGAATATTGCATGGAAGAAGAACCAACAAATGAATATCAGTATAATAAAGACCACATCTGCTAGCTGTCGCACTTTACCAAACTCCATCTTTAAGTTCTTCGCAAAAATCATGCATGTACTTTCAACTGCAAGTCCTATCATTCCACTGGCAGTCATTATTGCATCCCCAAATGAACAAATGATGATAAATACAAACAATAAAATCATACGTATCATATAGGAATCTGAATTCATTCCTGCAAATACTGTGTAGTAGAAATAATTAATGGTGATTCCCATCAGGAATGATACTGGTATCTGTAACAGAAACATCAAGCGGTATTTCTTCCGTAGCATTACAATCTGTAATGCAATGCAGATGCAGTTAGTAATTAAACCAACTGTTCCTACTTCAATTGCAGTTACTGAACTAATACTTAATGCCAAAGCATCATAAGCACCTGTTCCTAGCGCTACCTTCATAATTCCAGCAGCACCTATCGCCACAAGAATCAAACCCACAAATTCAATTAGAAGATGTTTTATGAACTGTTCTCTTGTTATTTCCATAAGATTCTAGTCTCATAGAACTGTTGTTCAAAACCAACAGCCTGAATAATTTCATTTTCATCAATATTTTCCGTGACACGGGTGACGATAAAATAAGAACGGTGGTCATCTTTATGGTAGATAATACCACTGACAACGCCTTTAAATGTATCTAAAGGTTCCTTAGGACCAATGGCATACGCATCTTGGAACTCACCATTCTTCTGGAATAGTTCTTCAACATAACCTGTATTAACTGGATAAGTTAAATCTGCAATATGTGGATGGAAGCTTCCGTATGTATGATCGATAATAACTGTTACCGTTTTACCCAGCCATTCTCTACCCACAAGATATTCCATTGGAGTGTAATTCATCCCACCTGCTTCTGTGGATTTTCCAGTATCCTCAAATCCATAGTGATGATAGAAGTCTACTGCAGAATCTACAACATTGGCACTAATCTTTGAAAGATGATTCTCTTCAGCCTCTTCTTTCAAATGATTTAACAGTGCAGTCGCATATCCTTTCTTACGGGAAGTTTGTCTTGTTAGTAACAGGATGACGTGCATCTTATCTGGATCATAGGCTAAGATACTTTCTAAGCCTTCTGCGTATAAACCATAAACTGTGAATTGTTTTAGGCGTTCTGCCATAAATTCACTAATACTCTTAGCAGCCTCTTTACTCCATGAAGCATCCTTCTCAGAGAGAATCACTTCTTTGGCCAGAATGATTGCTTCATCAAGTTCAGCTGCAGTTAATGTTCTAATATCCATTAGAAGTTGATGTTACGGTCATACATCGCAACCGCCTCTTTGATCACATTCTTACGTAATTCATCATTGATGAATACAACTTCAACTGGTAAATCCTTAGCATGTGGTACTGCAGCCTCATGAATCTTTGTTAAAATATCATGTTCTTGTTTTTCAGCTTCAACAACTAAGAAGAATGCCATTGTAGGTCCATATAGTTTAGACTTTAACCAAACTCTACTAATCGCATCATTTGTTTCACAATAATCATATACAGCATTTACCAAACGTGTTGGATATACATTTGGCTCAGAATATGTCACATTCATTGGTGCTGTTGGTTGTACAGGTTTTGGTCTTTCTCTACCTGCAAGTAATGCAATCAATGGCTTAGGAATGACAATAT
>CALBKL010000181.1 GCA_937895985.1 uncultured Solobacterium sp. | reverse complement strand
GTTGTAAATATATTCTATAAAATAAAAAATAAACCAATGCCTAAACAGTTAGATTTATTAAATGAATGGTTTCCTTCGTTGATTGTTCAAGAAAGGAATAATGAAGGTGTAAAAGAGGCTCCAACATACAATGATCTAGAACGGATAATATATGCTACAAAATATCAACATACATTTTATGGTACAGGTGATGTTCGTGTAACACATATCATTGGAAAATTAGTTGGAACGACATCTAGTAATCAGGAAAAAGAGCGAAAAAGTGCAGAACTGATTCAAAAGAAGATTTCTCGAATTATGCTAAACGGGAATCAAGTTATGATTAAAACATTTCAACATATTGGTGAGAAGATAAATGATTTTGATCAAAAACAACAGAAAATCTTTCACAAAAAACTTGAAGAATTTATAATACAAACCGCTTCGAGATATTACGAAAAAGAAGAGTATATAAGGGAAAACGAACTCTTTTCGTTTGATGATGAAGTATTTGACCAGATTATTTATAATTCATTTTATCAATTACAATTACAGAATCATGATAGTTTAATCAATGCTTATCTTTGGTTATTACTTGGTAGTTTGCTTAGAAATGAATGTGGACGTATCACACGTGCGTACGATAGTTCATTTGTGCCATTATATAAAACACCTGGGGAATCAGAAACATTATTAGACAAATTGAACTACTTAATGAATCCGGAAGAATATTCACCATATTATGTCGGAGATGACATGGATAAACGATATCCTGGAATAGAGTGGTATTGTGATGAATGTATTGATCATTTAAATGAGCAAGAGGGATTTGACGATCATTTGCCAGTATGGCAATGCAGAAAATGTGGTTATTTAAATATTATTGGTGATGAAGAAATCTATATGAATAAAGAGGGATATGACCATCAAATACAAAAATTTGATATAGATTTATTACAAAAAGCCATTAAAGATAGAAAAAAAGAAATAGAAAAATGACATGGATTAAATTCATGTCATTTTTTTGGGTATTTAATTTAACCTTCCAATAGAATAATCTGTACTTGCATGCATGAGAATTCATAAAATACACGTGATTTCTGAAATACAATACAACGAGGACAGGGAGGGTTTATGAAAAAACTGATACAATTAATTGCTAGTATTTTTATTGTCATTTCAATGACAGCTTGCAGTAGTAATCAAGTAACAAATAATACATCAACAAAAACTACTGAAACAAAACAATTGTTAGATTTGAGTGGAAAATGGATTCAAGAAATAAAAAAAGATGAAGGATATGTAGCTGCGGAAATTCGTAAGGATGGACAGATTGGTGTATTCATAAATTTAAAGAATGATGAGATTCCATGGACATACTGGGTTGGTACATATGATGCTCCAAAAGATAGTAAAGATGAATACAAATGGACATCCAAAAATACATATACTGGTAATGGTTTGATGGCATCTAACGATAAAGAAAAAGAGTTTACTTATAAAGATGGAAAAATAAGTTTCTCTTATACAATCCAAGGTAAAACTGTAACTATAAACTTGGTGAGAGGAGATTGGGAGACAAAAAATATTCCAAGTGATGCATTCAGTTCTTCGCAAGATACAAAACATACTTCAGAAAATAAACAGGCAACAGAGTCAACGCAGAATGATTTTCAACCATTGGAAATCCGAGATTATGGATGGTATCTCTCTAATGGAAAATACTTATATTATTATGTAAAAATATATAATCCAAATAAAAATGTTGCTGTAAGATACCCATCCTTTAAATTACAGGCACGTAGTAGTGATGGAAGTTTATTAGGAATGAATGATCAAACTCTATCTATCATTTATCCTGAACAGGAGTTTATCTATGGGTCGCAGGCATTTAGCGTAGATGACGTGCCAGCCTCAGTTGAATTCACTATGATGGATGTAAAAGATAGAAATCGTGTCAATATTAAATTACTTGGCTCTTATGAGCCACTTCAAGTAATTAATACAGCAGTTCGTTCAGATAAAATTTTAGGAGAGGTATATAATCCGAATTCGGATACTTATAATTCAGCCATGGTAGTAGCAATATGCCGTGATGAGA
>CALBKL010000180.1 GCA_937895985.1 uncultured Solobacterium sp. | reverse complement strand
GCATTATATTTTGCAAGTATTCTTGTGATAGGCAGTTTTATTTCACCTACGGTGTTATTCTTTGTATACCTTCCAATCTTGGAAGAAATCTATGTTTTATTAAAACTGAAGAAAGGTGATAAGTTTGCGTCTGTATTAATGATGGGAACAGTCATTATGTGCGGAATCTCATCTGGTATGACACCGATTGCGCATGTATTTCCTGTGATAGCCATGAATGCATATACGGAGTTATATGGAAATGTGATTCATTATGGCAGTTATATGCTTGCGGCAATCCCGGTTGGTATCTTAACGGCACTAGTTACACTATTAGTTTTCCGATATATGATTAAACCAGATACTTCAGCATTTGTAAATTACGAAAAAAAGAAGATTCATGTGGAACAGGAAAAAACAACACGTGCTGAAAATCTTGTGCTTGCGGTATTCATTCTTGTTGTATGCATGTGGGTTTTACCGAACCTATGCATGCATATTATTAAAGAGGGTTCTATCTTTATTGGTTTAAAGTATTTAGATAAGTTAGGTACGGCTTTTCCGCCTTTAGTGGGAGTTGTACTACTATCGATTATAACGGATGAAGGAAAGCCTTTATTGAACTTTGGTGAAGCGATGAGTAAGGGTGTTTCCTGGCCATCACTTATTATGTGTGCTGGTACTACTGCGCTTGGTGCAGCTATCACCAATGGTGATATTGGTGTTACTGCATGGATATCTGCAGGATTATCTCCGATTACATCGCACTTACCTGTGATGATCATGGTATTGATTTTTATCCTCTGGGCTGCGATTCAAACAAATTTATCAAGCAATATGGTAACTGCTACAGTGGTGTCTGCCGCTGCTCTTGCGGTTACTGCGAATATTACAGCGGTAAATGTTGCTGCACTGATTGTGAATGTTGGAATGATGTCTGCATTTGCGTTTGCGACACCTCCAGCGATGCCTTGTGTAGCGATTGCGGTGTCGAGTGGTTGGACAAATACTAAGCAGATGATGATATATGGATTTATGATTATGGCTGTAGCGGTAGTGATCTCTACGCTTATTGGTTATCCAATTGCGGCAGCGTTATTATAAGTTAATGGATAATAGTATTTCACATGCATGCCGGTAGAAGAATCTACCGGTTTTCTTGTCAGATTATTTGAATAGATAACAATACTATACAATTTCATATTTATGTGAAAGATTTATCAATTTCGTATTGACTAACTGAATATTGATAGTTATTATCAATAAGCAGACTTAAGTTAGATGGAGGGAAATTTGAAAATGAAAAAGATTCTAACAACTTTATGTGCTGTTGCAATGCTGGCAGGTTGCACAGCTGGAGGATCCAAGAAGTCTTCCACAAATACAACTTCTACAAAGGAAGAAACGGCTGCTACTGTAATGGTTGGCACAGGTTCTGTTACTAATGTCGCAAACAAAGTGAAGGAAGGTGCTGATACAACAGCACAGTTCGATACAACATTTGCGTCAGTTGTATTAGAAGGTAATGTAATCAAGTATGTATACTTTGACGTAGCACAGGATAAAGTTACTTATGATGCGACTGGTCACGTTACTTCTGACAATACTACTTCTACATCTAAGAAGGCATTAGGTGATAAGTATGGAATGAAGGACAAGTCTTCTATTAAGAAGGAATGGTATGAGCAGGTTGAAGCTTTAGAGAAGTGGGCTGTTGGTAAGACAGTTGAAGAAGTATTAACTATGCCTACAACACAAAAGGATGAAAAGCACACAGTTCCTGCTGATAAGGATCTTATGACAGGATGCACAATCGGTGTTACTGGTTTCCAACAGGCTTTAGATAAGGCTGTTAAGAATGCTGTTGAAGTAAAGGATGTAGCTTCTGTAGGCTCTGCAATCTTGACGGAAGTTTCTGGTAAGGACGCTAGTGCTGAAAAGAGCGGTGAAGCTAAGGCTAGCTCTACATATGGTGTAGTTGCTTTAGATAAGGATGGTAAGGTTGTATTCACACAGACTGACGTAGCACAGAATGCAGTGAAGTTCACAACAGCTGGTGCTTTAGATGGTGAAGCAATGGCTGTACCTACAAAGGGCGAAAAGAAGGATGAATACGGCATGAAGAAGGCTTCTGCGATTGGTAAGGAATGGTTCGAACAGAATCAGGCATATGATGAATGGACAGTTGGTAAGACTGCTAAGGAAATCGCTGATATGAAAGTTACTACGAACGAAGGTGGTAAGACTGTAACAGCTGATAAAGACCTTATGACAGGATGCACAATGGGTGTTGATTCTCTACAGAAGGTTACTGTAACAGCTATCGCTGCTGCTTCTAAGCTTAACTAATTTAATAATCTTAAAACGCTAAGAATATCTTTGGGAAAACCGAGGATATTCTTTTTCTATATATTGATGAAAAGTGAGGTATGGTGGTGACTATGCTATAATGAGTGGCAGGAGAAAATATGGAAGAACTACGTAAAAGTCTTATTTTAAAAGTATTAATTACACTTGTGTCAGGAATCTTAATGATGGTAGTCACCTCATTTGTGATGATTCTATGTAACTTTAAAATATTGTCTGTAAATGGAATCATAGGTTTAGTCCTATTAGTGACATTGCCACAGCTCTGGTCTATTTTAAGAAATTATGAGATCCCTACAACAGCGATATCCCTGGGGATGATTGGAGTTTCATTTGTACTATCTTTAATCTATGGATGGACAGTCGCAAATAGTGTTGCACAATATACAGAGCCAATGAAGATGTTCCAAATTATCTTGGTATATATTCTAAAGGTACATGGACTAGCAGCGATAACTACAGCGTTTATTGGCTATCGAACAAAGAAACAATAACTAGAAAGGAAGGTTGGCATGAAAGTAATGAGTCGTTGGGGCAAGAATGTGAATCTAAAGAGCCCTTTGCAGGAATATCCTCGTATGCAGTTGCAGCGTGGTAGCTATACGAACTTAAATGGCAGCTGGGAATATCAGATTACAGATACGAATCAGGTTCCGCAGGATAATCTCTGGAAGCCAATTAATGTTCCTTTTCCTTTGGGTTCACAACTTTCTGGTAGTGATGAGATTTTATTACCTGGGAAAGTATTGTGGTATAAAAAACAATTCTCTTATAAACCAGGAGAATATCATACTTATTTAAAT
>CALBKL010000179.1 GCA_937895985.1 uncultured Solobacterium sp. | reverse complement strand
AGTTTGTACAGCAGCACAATAACAATACCACCGATAGGCAAGAAATATATAAGCCATGGATGGTTAACTCTTAGTTGTGTAACGTAATTTACACTAAATGTAAATAATGTACCAAGAACACCTGCACCTAGGCCTGCGATTGCCGCATATATGAGGATACGTATAAAGTCTATGCTCTGTTTTAAATCTATCTTTTTTTCATTCATATTTGTCATATCTTACTTCCCCTTGCGTACCATACTATAACAGATTTATTTTTGGATTGTAAAACCGTATTAATGATACAACCAATCCATCAAAAAAAGTACGCATGAATTGAAGTTCATACATACTCTTTCATTTATTTTTCTTGTAAGGCACTTACAATTTCATCTGCGACATACTTTCCAGACATAAATGCCCATGCAAGTCCTGCTCCTCCTGGCATCTTTTCGCCAAATACATTTCCTGCAATACTACCTGCCGCAAATACATTTAACGTTGAGGCACCACTACCATCTAGAATATTTAAGTAATCATCTACCTTTAAACCGCCTGTTGTTTCATAGCGATATTTATTTAGGGGAATAATGCATGTAGGTTTATCTGGGTCAATTTTCCCCATTATATTTGTACTAGAATCTTCAATTTCTAAGTTATGGTAGTTGATTGTTTGTACTAACTTCTGTGCATCTAAATCAGCTGAAAGCGCAGCCTCACTTAATGTTTCTCCACTAAATGGAACGATACCATACATTGACTGTAGATATTTTACATCAGCCTTAGAGATAGTGGCTGTTGTAAGTAATTTCTTCTTCCATTCTTCATAGACATCTTCATTCATTACAAGATAAGAAGTCGCATTATTCTGGTTATGAATCGATTCAGAGATTTGATTATAAGGTTCTGTCTCATCGATGAAACGCTCTCCATTGTTATTGACTAACGCAACACCTTTTTCAAGAACAGACTTTGTCGCAAGATATGTATCCAATGTAATATCACGTACACTATAGCCTAAATGGTTATATACCACCGAACCATCTTCTATCTGATACGGATGTTCAGCATCTCTTGCAAGTGCTAACGCATCTCCTGTATTTGTCTTAAGACCTAGATAATTTGAATTACGATCACGCTCAGGAATCAAATTCAAATTTCCAGCAGAAGTTCCTGTTGCTAGAACAACATACTTTGATGTTGTCTCAATAATATCACCATTAGACTTCTTCGCTCTTATACCAATAACCTTGCCACTTTCATCATAACGCAAGCCAATGATACCTGCATTGGTATAAACACTTGAACCAGATACCTTCACTTCTTTCTGTAGTAAGTCATCGATTTCACCACTCGATTCATCATACATCATGACGGATTTTAAGGATAAACCATCCGTAGGCACATAGCCTATCTTTTTATCAAATGTAATTCCTAGAATCTTTGATTGCCAATCTACAGTTTCACCTATCTGATCTTCAAATAATTGACTTAAAGTTGGACTATTTGTTTGATTACTATAAGCAGTGATATCTTCTGCCAATGTACTTGCAGTATCAACACCCTCTAGATTTGCCTTTGTGGATCCTGCAACAATTTGTCCACTATTGGCATAGTAGCGTAATGAACCACCAATCTCACTATCCTTTTCAATCAAGCTTGTCGTATATCCTTTTTCCTGAAGTCGTAACACTGTAGCGATACCTGCAGCACCACCACCAACAACTGTTACATCCGATTCTTCTTCAATGACCTTCTCTTTATTTTTTCCAGTACAATCCTTCTGCCACTCCTCTACATTTCCATTGGCAGCAGTTATCGCATTTCCAATCGCTTCTAGTACTGCTTTTGAAGTCTGTGTTGCACCTGTAGATACATCAACATTTAAAGATTGATCATCGATTACATATTCAGGAATCTTAGTTAACGCCGCATCAGATACTCCATCTGTCTCCTGTTCATCCGTCACAATTACATTTGTTAACATCCCATTACGGAAAGATGCAGATACTGTTACATAACCATTGTAACCAGTCCCAATTCCTGTATAGTTACCATCATTTACTGTATGTGTAGATACCGAATCTTTTTTTACTGTACAGCCAAGAACTCCAACCGCTAGAAATAGAGCCATGCCTGTTTTACAGATTTTATTTTCTATTTTCATAGAGTTATTATACCATCTATTAATTCTAGTGAAATATGTGATTGAACACATCATTTGTTCAGATAAAGTTCACATAGCCTTCTTATTTTCTTAACATATTCACTTTATAGTATTAACTGTAAACAGAAAGGAGGACGTAGAGCAGAGTTACTAAAGAGTAGCTAGAATGCAGTACAGTAATTAAATTATTTCTTAAATTCATAAATTCCCCCCCCAATTTATAAATAATAATAAGATTTACTTAACCATCGGCTCCCCACCGATGGTTATTTTATGTATAATACGATTTAAGGAGATCAACTATGAAATATCCTAAATTTATAAAACAAGGCGATACAATCGGCATTTGTGCACCAAGTTCAGGTGTTGGAAAATTTATACAGAAATATAAGCGTTCAATCGATAACCTGCATGCGTATGGTTATCAAACAAAAGAAACTGCATCTGTACGCAATGAAACTGAACCAAGTAATACTTCAATCATTCGTGCAAAAGAAGTTGAAGAACTCTTACTCGATCAAGATGTAGATATGATGATGGCCGCAACTGGAGGTGACTTCTTGTTTGATATCCTTCCTCATTTAAACCCATCTATCATTCAAGAAAATCCAAAGTGGATTATGGGTGCTTCTGATCCAACTGGGCTTGTATATCCAATTACAACAAAATACGATATCGCAACACTCTATGGAGAAAACGCAGGTGATTACTACGCAACCCCTACTCCCGATTATTTAGAGGGAAATCTTGCGATTCTAAAAGGTGATTTAGTTGTACAACACAACTATCCACGTCGCATGGAACAGCCACCATTCTTCAGTGATGATATTATCTATGATAAAGATAGTATCTGGAAGTCCACTTCAAATACAATCGATGTAGAAGGTAGATGTATCGGTGGTTGTATTGATGTATTGAAAGATTTAATTGGCACACCATACGATGGTACATTACAGTTTATCGAACGTTATCGTAATGATGGTATTATTTGGTATTTCGATAACTTTGCAATGAATAGTGAAACACTTTACCGTACACTTTTACAGATGAAGTATATAGGCTGGTTTCAAACAACAAAAGCAATCATTATTGGTAGAACCTGTTTTGAATCCAATAGTACTGGATTAAGTTATGAAGATGCAATTAAACATGCATTACAAGATATACCAGTTATCTATGATGCGGATGTTGGACATACTGTACCACGCATCACAATGATCAATGGTGCAATGTTGCACTTGCATTACAAAGATGGTCAAGCATCACTACAATTCGAACTAAAATAATAGGGCATTCACCCTATTATTTTTTATGCATAAATATTTAAGATATTTGGTAAGTCAGCTGTTGTGATAATTCCGATAGGTTTTTCACTAGGCTTTCCTGATTCGGTGATTAGGATTGCTAGTAGCGTAATACCTTCATCTCTTGCCTTATCGAAATAACGTAATACAACATCCACATTATTACTCTTCGAAGTAAATACAACTCTAGAATTTTTGGTAGAAGAGATAATATCTGATACAACTGTATTATCTGTTCTTCCTTGCATCGCAACTTTTGCAATTTCATCTAACGTAATCATTCCCACAAAATTTTGTCCCTTATATACTGGAAGCTTTGATGTGTCCATTTCTTGCATCAGTTGAAAAGCATCACGAATACTTGCATCGATATGCACTGTTTTAACAGGCATGCTTGCATACTTTAAAATATCATGTGGCTCCGTTAATAACTTTGCAATACGTTCAATATCCTCTGTTACACTATCGCATGGTTCTGCGATAATCTCTTTTTCGCTACCACGAATATGTACGATTGCGTTACGCAATTCACTGTACTCCCGTAGGGATTGTTGGTTAATTGCGACGACTCTACTTCGATTTGCACATCGCGCAACAAGTTGTGAGAACGGAATATATTTTGGCTGTTCTGCTAGTTCTGCTAACTTCTTTTCACATTGTGCATAGGCATATAAAAATCTCTCTGCGTTTGTCATTAATCTATCCCTCTTTATTTGATTTTGCCTTCCAAAGCTTCTAATGCACTATCTGCACTCATGTGATTGAGTATCATCTTCATTAGTGTTTCCATTTCAGAGTCTTCACTGTAGTCTGCTTTCACCATGTAGTTTGCACGTTCTTCACGAATGAGTTTTTCCGCAATCTTTTTTGCCTTCGCGGATTTTTCATTATAGACTGCAATCGAACGACCACCATACTCTTTTACAAGACGCATACACGGTACATCTGTTAAACCATCCGCAACATAAACCATTTTCGTTAATGGGATGGGGCGTAGTTTTGGATCAATATAAGTATTTAGGTCTTCCGAGTCATTCTCATCTAAGACTTGTTTGTTGATGCGGAAGATATATTGTGTCTTTGTTGTGTAGTTTACAATTTGTGCTGGCCATCTAGCAAATCCATTTTCATCGTAGAAATAGCTACATGCATAAATATGTTTAAACGCATCCGCAACTGTTACATTATCAATGATTTCCTTCATACCACTTGAGATAATGTAATGTTCTACTTCAAGCCCTAATTTCTTACCATATGTATTTATTCGCTTAAACCAAGTATCTACGCCATTATACAAAACAATGCCCTTTCCTACGCCTTCAAATTGTTGTTTTGTAAGTGGTTGGCCCATCTCTTCAAACTTCTTCTGCAATAGATATAGATACGCACTAATCGCATCCATATTATGTTCATACGCTAAAGAAGTTACTTCCTTCCAAAAATCTTTTGGGTTTTCATAGCCTAGAGAAGGAATCAAGCTATATTCCTGCATGTCTTTACCACACAGT
>CALBKL010000178.1 GCA_937895985.1 uncultured Solobacterium sp. | reverse complement strand
TTCTTTATAGTTTTCATCGTTACCTCCCTTAAATCAATAAGATTTAGTTACGGTAGAAACGAATCATTCTCTCCTTCATTTTTTTTGGAACAGGTAAATTCTCAACAATGTAGTAGTATCCTACCAATTTATTATCTACTACCTGCTTCACACGTTTCAGATATGCCTGTCCTACTTCGTCCTTCGGTACATATTGATAATTTGATGTCCAGAAGGACTGAATAAATAAAGCGGTGATTAAAAGATTCACTTCCTTATCTAAATCAGGTGTTAGATTTGAGAAGATATGTGCAAAAACTTTATCCAAAACTAGGTGTTTCTCATTCCTAACTGTCATGATAGATGTTTCATTTGTCTGATTGTAGTTGTATACAATGTCATTTATGTAGTATACGCATCCAGCAGTCGCAATTAAAATTGGCCATAGTGAAAGGTCTTCATAATAGGAGAATTCTAAATATCTTAATTTCTCAAATAGTGATCTATCATAAACTGAACTGTGTCTACATGGGAGCAGGAAGGACGCTCCACGGATAGATATCTCTCCTGAACTTCTTCCTTGGTATGCTGGTAGGTTTTTAACTCCATCATACATGATACAGTTACCCTTACAGATTTTATAACCTTTCTGAATACCACCATATAGCTTTTCAATATAATCAGGTTCTACCCAGTCATCGACGTCTATAAATGATAGGTATGGTCCTGTTGTGTTTTCAATCCCAATGTTTGATGCACGTCCAAGGTCAGCTATCTCCGTTACTAATACACGAATACGGTCATCCTTTTTCATCCACTCTCTGACTTTCTCCTCAGTCGAGTCAGTTGTACCGTTGATAACACATAGAATTTCAAGATTCTTATATGTTTGTGCTACTACCTTTGACAAACAGTTATCAATATATTTTTCACCATTATAAATTGCAATAATAACTGAAATAAGTGGTTCTACCATATATACCTCCCGTAGATAATGAACGATGTGTTTTTATACTTAAAAAATCATCATTATCGCTATAGTTTATTCTACAACGTTTTATGATGATTCCAAATAAATACTTAGCATACCATGTGAACACATTTTCACATACGTCCTTGGTCTTTGCAATCATATTCTATAAGTTTTTGACTTTAATAAAAAACCTATCAATGTGCTCATTACATCAATAGGCTTTTTATCCGTAATCTTTTACTTAGAATTCTTCTTTTTAGTAACAAATGCACCTACACTTCCAATCATTCCTGTGAATAACATGAATGCTGAAGTGAATAGACCGGCATCACCTGTCTTAGGTGTTGACTGTACTGCAGGAGCTACTGGCTGCGCTGGAGTCTCTGGTGTTACAGGAGCTGGCGCTTCTGGCTGTGCCGGAGTTGTAGGTGTAGCAGGTGAAGGTGCTACTGGAGTAGCTGAAGCCTTCTTGTACACATGAACTCTATCACCATTTGCCTCAGTACGTGTTGTAACATATTCATAACCTTCGAAGTTTTCTTTATCTTTTAAGCCAAACTTCTTATCAACATTTGCACCACTAACAGTAACTGGTGTTCCATCTTCTGTTACAAAGTGTGTGTAGTCAATACCTACACGAAGCACACGGTTAGTAGCTGGTGAAGATGTAAAGTCTGTGACTGTCGCATCACCCCAAGGTTTAGATAACATATCATTTACCGCTGGTTCAGTATCTACATTTTCAAGTAAATCTGCGTAAATTACGTCTGATGTATATTGCTTGTATGTATCACCCTGTAAATCTTCATAAGGACTATACATAATATCGTATTTACCTGTCTTATCACCAAGTACACCAGCAACGTCTTCTTCAACTTCACCTGTCTTTAAGGATTCGTCAACTTTGACAATTGTCTCATAAGGAACCATCTCAGCAACTGTCGCATGTAATGTCCAATATCCATTTCCATATAGTGGAATTAAACTTGCATCTTCAATTTCAGGTTGGAATCTTGTATCACCTGCTTCAACTGGTAAGTCAAATACATATCTGTCAGTCCATAATGAATCGAACATACGGTAACCCTCTTCACCCTCAAGTGATAGGACTGCATTCTTTACAGTAAACTCTGAACCATCTGCTTGATCAATCAATGTCACTTCATCAGTGAACATGTATTTATCCAAACCATTTTCAAATTCAGGTTCGCTATCAGACATCGAATTTACTAAATAACCCTTAACATTAGCCCAATCTTTTACCTTTACTGTTTTCCCAGCATGATCACCATTATCAATCGTAAATTCATAGTCTTTGTCTAAAGTAATCTTCTGTCCTCTTGTCTTGAACAATGAAGTGTAGTTATTTACACCTGGGAATGTGTAACCAGTTGTAGATTGGTCAACCTTAACCTTACCTAAGTTTGTCGTGTCGTTATTTTGTGGTTCTGTAGCTAAGAATGCTTGAATCTTAGCTTCTTCGTCAGCTGTTAAAGCTGCTTGTGCATAAGTGTTAATTGCACTTCTGTAAGTTAGAGTTGGTGTAACTAGTAACGCCAAACCTAACGCTGCTGTATTAATCACTCTCTTCTTAATTCTTTTCATATTGGTCTCCTTCGATTTATCTTGATATTTTGCGTGCTTTCGACTGTACACAAACTAACCAGTACCTGTAATCACTACAGTTCCCTATTCGATCTTTTTAACCGGTTGCGTATCAAAACGACTCGAAATGCTAGGTTATTCTATCTGACATATCACTCATCGGCAATTCATTTGCTCATGCAATTTATTAATATTTTTTTAACGTCTTACCAATCTTTACAAGTACGAATTGATGTATATCTATTGCATGTTCTATACATCTATAACAAAAAAATCCTACTGATTTCTCAATAGGATTCTTAGTGCATGTTTTATTAATTATGCATTCTTTTTCTTTGTAATGAATGCTGCAGCACTTGCAATCATACCTGTTACTAACATAGCGAAAGCAGCGAATAAGTTTGTATCACCTGTCTTTGGTGTTGCTGGAGCTGCAGGAGCTGGAGCAGCTGGAGTTGTAGGTGTAGCAGGTGAAGGTGCTACTGGAGTAGCTGAAGCCTTCTTGTACACATGAACTCTATCACCATTTGCCTCAGTACGTGTTGTAACATATTCATAACCTTCGAAGTTTTCTTTATCTTTTAAGCCAAACTTCTTATCAACATTTGCACCACTAACAGTAACTGGTGTTCCATCTTCTGTTACAAAGTGTGTGTAGTCAATACCTACACGAAGCACACGGTTAGTAGCTGGTGAAGATGTAAAGTCTGTGACTGTCGCATCACCCCAAGGTTTAGATAACATATCATTTACCGCTGGTTCAGTATCTACATTTTCAAGTAAATCTGCGTAAATTACGTCTGATGTATATTGCTTGTATGTATCACCCTGTAAATCTTCATAAGGACTATACATAATATCGTATTTACCTGTCTTATCACCAAGTACACCAGCAACGTCTTCTTCAACTTCACCTGTCTTTAAGGATTCGTCAACTTTGACAATTGTCTCATAAGGAACCATCTCAGCAACTGTCGCATGTAATGTCCAATATCCATTTCCAAATAGTGGAATCAAACTTGCATCTTCAATTTCAGCTTTGAATCTTGGATCTGATTCCTCAATAGGCAAATCAAATGTGTAACGGTTATACCATAATGTGTCCCATGGGCGATCACCATCAGGATTATTTACTGGAAACACTGCGTTCTTAACAGTGAATTCAGAGCCATCTGCTGTATCAATTAGAGTTACTTCCTTAGCATAAAGGAATTTATCTTCATAACCTATAGGAGTTGGACTTCCATCACCCATCTTGAAAACATCATAGGCATCAACACTTGCCCAATTCTTAATTTTTACTGTCTTTCCATTATTTGCATCACTAGACTCAATTACATATTCATAGTCTTGATCAATATTAACCTTTGTACTACGAGACTGGAATAAAGAAGTATAGTTATTTACACCTGGGAATGTGTAACTTGATGGTTGAGTAACTGCTACCTTACCAATATTTGTTGTGTCATTATTTTGTGGTTGAGTAGCCAAAAACGCTTGAATCTTAGCTTCTTCATCTGCTGTTAAAGCTGCTTGCGCATATGTATGGATTGCACTTCTAGACGCTAGTGTTGGTGTCATCAATAGCGCAAGTCCTAAAGCTGCACTACTGACGATCTTTCTCTTATTGGATGCCTTCATTTCTTCCCTCCTTCGACGCATACTCTTTCGTCGGTTTCCTTTTCTCAAGCATTTAGAGTGATTTCATCTACATTTTTTGTATGTAAATCCCCTTGTAGTTTCCACCTTATAGATATATCTTGAGTTATCCCTTTAATGATATCTAACAAACATATAGGCTAGCAATCAATATGCCTACTCTAAATTATTAATATTTTCTTAATATGTATTCTTTGTGATAGGTTTATATAACTTTGTTTCTTTTTGTATATAATAAGCCAAATTTACTATCCTAATTCTCATGAAAGTATGCTACTTATTCTAATTCATAAAATTTCATATAATTGTATCTTTTTACTGTAGATAAAAGGTAGAAACAGTGGATAAGAGAAATTAACTTTCATCTACTATCTCTACCTTTTTGCATCATATTAA
>CALBKL010000177.1 GCA_937895985.1 uncultured Solobacterium sp. | reverse complement strand
TCATATAAGAAATTCTTATCGATAATATTATCCGCATCAAATACCATGAAAGCTTCATAGTAATCTTCACCCTTCAACTCAATTACATGATGGTAAAGAAAGTTCAACGCATACCCCTTACCCACTTCTTCTTGATTAAAGCGTTCATATACAATCGCTCCATGTTGGCGCGCTACTTCAGCAGTCTCATCTGTGCAGTTATCCGCAACAACATACATATCATACATATCATCTGGATAGGTCTGGTTGCGTAAGCTATCTAATAATTCACCAATAACACCTTTTTCATTACGGGCAGAGATAAAGATTGCGTATCGATGATTCTTTTTTGCATCAGGTAACTTAGGAACCTTACGCTTAAACATACTTACCGCAATATATACAATCTGATATAGATATAACAAAATCATTAGTCCAAAGATAATGTCGGTGATTAATGTAAACTGTTCAAGAAATTTCATTTGACCTCCGTCCACACATCATTTATTTTTACATACTTTCTATCATGTGTGTTAAAATTCTTCTATGCAAATTCAAATTCTACCCATGTTACCGGATTTCATCGTTTTGGGATGTCTATATTATTTTGCCTTTTTCCAAAGATGGAAACAACTACCAAAGAAGAAATTATTTTGGTATACTGCTCTTTATTTTTATATATGTGTCATGATGATGTTAACGCTAATGCCTATTATCATACACATCCCTAATATATTCAGTGGATTTTCATCAAAGACAAACTTCTATCCGTTTATCGACTGGCAGTTACAGCGCGGAGATTATCTAACTGAGTCATTATTAAATATATCATTGTTTATACCATTTGGCTTTTTAATTCGACAAAATACAACTCTCAAACCATGGCAGGTTATTCTCATTGGACTTTTCTCAAGTATCGGTATTGAAGTCTTACAACCATTACTCTCATTTGATCGCGTTAGCGACGTCAGTGATGTAATTACTAATACCGTTGGCACTTGTGTTGGTGTATATCTCTATCAAAGATATCTACATAAAACAAATTCTGAGTAATAAAGCGATTAGCATCCATTGCTAATCGCTTTTATGTTATATCAACTACTTTATCTGGACATTTGATTCTTCTTAATGACTGCAGCCGCAAAACCTAAGATTGAGATCAATAACATCGTCGCAAATGAAGTGATTCCATTTGTATCAGATGTTGGCGGTGTTGGTTTCTTTGGTTCTGTATAAGTATTTGTGAAAGTCGCAACTGGCATCTGTGTACCATCATCCTTCACTACCTTAGTTGCTACAACGAGTTGTCCATTATCATCTGTTACTGTGTAAGTAATGGTATAAGTGGACGCATCGTATGCATAATTTGGGTCACTACCAACCTCTTCACTGATTTCATAAACATATGTTCCTACTTCAGTAAATTCATATTCACCGAATTCAGTTTCACCAGTACCTGTGATTGTAACAGTCTTCACACCAGCTGTAGAACCCTGTGGCATTGGATTATTTGGATCCAATGTCTTCAAACGGAATGTGAATGTGGATGGATTTGTAGGACTTCCCACAACCACCTTCTTCACAGGTGGATCAACCTGAACAGGATTTGGTTTATATACGTTTGTAAATTCAGCTGTAGTAACTTCTTCAGTACCCTTTGTAATCACAAGTTCTGATTGTAAATCACCATTTACATCCTTCACTTTATAAGTGAATGTATATACTGTCTGATCGTATGTATAGCCTCTTGTAGAACCTTGTACTTCTGCCAGTTCATATACATAAGTTCCTGGAAGTTTGAATTCAATCTCACCGATAGAAGTTGTACCCGCACCTGTAATAGTAGCTTCCTTAATACCATTTAGACTTCCTTCTGGCATAGGATTATTCGCATCTAATGCCTTAAAGTTAAATGTAAACTTCGCCGGATTTGCTGGATTACCTTCTACTGTCTTCTTAAGATCAGGATTTACAGTGACTGGTGTTGGCTTGTAAGTATTTGTAACTTTGAATCCTTCTGTTTGACTACCAGTAATATTCTTGTCATATCCTGCAATATCTGTTTCCGTAACTGTATACGCATATTCATGGCCATCTGTGCTGTCATATAAAGCTAAGCCAGTAAATGTATGTGTCCAGTTATTTGCCGCATTCAGAGTTACACGATCAATCTCTGTACCGTCCTTAGATAGAATAATTTCCGCAGAAGTTCCTTCTGGTCCTACCCAAGTCTTTGTGACAGGAATATCAATCTTCTTCGTATTCGTATTTGTGACAACATAATTTGTCGCATCACCTGTAATTGCTGTTGTATATCCAGCAATCGTATCTTCTGCAACTGTATAAGTGATGAGCTTTCCATCCTTATACTTCGGCATATTTGTAAATGTATGTTGCCAGTTATTCTCAGCGTTTAATGTAACATTCGCAGCTTCTTGACCATCTGCTAAAAGACGGATTGTTGCACTTTCTGCTTCCTTACCAATCCACTTCTTTGTGACAGGAATCGAAACCTTACCATCAATCGTATTTGTAATAGTAAAAGTTGTAGTCATATCACCAGAATAGGATGTAGTGTAGTTTGCAACTGCATCTTCCTGCACTGTGTATTGAATTTCATGACCACTACGATATCTCGATAATCCCGTAAAGATGTATTGCCAGCTATTTGTACTATCCAAATCAACTTCATCAACTTTTTCGCCATCCGCAAATAGCGTTACATGTACGCTAGTAGGACGTAAAGATTGTGCATCATTATCATCTACCCAAACCTTCTTAACAGGAATAACAATCTGTTCAGGTGCATGTGTATTCGCAATATCATAATTACTAATACTTGTAGAGTAATCTGCTACTGCATCTTCACTGATTGTATAAACAATCTCAGTTGTTCCATTGAACTTAGGTAAATCTTCAAATGTAAATTCCCAATCAGTATCTGCAGTAACAGTCTTATTCTGTACTTCTACACCATCCGCGAGTAATCGTACTGTAATTGATGTTGGACGCTTACCATCATTATCCTCATCATCAACCCAGAACTTCTTACCAGAAATAGATACCTTTTCCTGTAGGAGTTTATTTGTAATCTCTAGTGCAACTGCATCTGTTGGAGAATCTTTATTCACCTTTCCAGAAGTAGAAGTTACTTGATACTTCTTACCATTGTAAGTTACTTGACCATCATCATTTGCACCAACTTCTTCTATAGAATATACAATTGGTGTCTTTGTAGTCGTACCATCAGTTGCAGTTTCAATATTGTATTGACGTAGATGAGTGAATTTTGCCTTCCAGTTATCTGCAGCAGTAATGTCCAATGTCTTACCCGTATCTACTCCATCCGCAAGTAGCTTCACTGTAATGGAATTTACTTCTGGTGTAGCAATTGGATTACCATCCGCATCTAACCATTTCTTTTCTACAGATACATCCATCACATCAATTAGTTGGTTTGCTACTGCAGGTACCTGACGCATGATTGCCTCATTGTTATAGATAACATTTGCAGTATTGTATGCAATTGCTTCCGTTAGAGTTGCATCATATTTTGGAGTCTTCATTGTCAGATAAGCTGATAAAACACGGTATGGTTCAAGAATCGTACCATTCTTACCAACAACTTTAATGGCTGTAACCTGTGAATAATCAGCAGGTGCTGTAGTCCAAAGTGGGCTTGATAGCTCATTTACATCTGTTGGGTTTGGATACTTATCTGTACGATAGTAAATATCATACTGACTACTTACATCAGTTGAACCAATCTTTAGTTCAATTGGACCTTGTAAGGTATTACTGAACGCAGAATTTCTACCATCTCCTACAAACGGGAATACGTCATACATCACAATCTTATTCATTGGTGTGTTGTAGTAGTTACGCACACTAATACGATATTGGAAAAGACCACTTGTATTTGTAACATCCGCAAAGTCTGTTGTAATTGTCTTATTTGTGAATGCTCTACCGTAAACAGCAGCTCCACCTTCTATATTTGGTTCTAAACTACGGATATGTTTATCCGATTGAATACTCTCAACGTTATTACCCAAAATCTTAGCAGTTGCCTTCAAGATCTTCTCATTTGTAACACCGTTCATATTGATATCCAAGTCATCATTTACAAAGATTTTTGGATCATATTGCGCTGTTAGTTCTGGTGGAACACCATTTGTCCAGTTCTCGGCGTAGAAATATACTTCATTATTGTTATTTAACTCATCATTTTCAGCCTTACTTGGAATGATATCATCGTTGATAACTAAATCCTTAATATCAAAGGCCATATTTTCAAATTGATATGCATAGCCTGATGGCATCTTAATCTTTACCGCATCACGACCTGTATCATTGTAATTCTTAATGAATTCAAATGACCAACCTTCAATATGATTGACCACACGTGTTACAGATGTTTGTGAGTCGAAAGAAACACCTAAAGGTAGTAAGTCAATGTATGTTGGATTCTTAAAGTAACGCGCGCTAGATAATTCGGTTAAACTGAAATTCAAACGTGCTGTAAAACGCTCACCCGGCATACCTACTTTTTGGTAGAAGGTTTGTTTCCAAAGGTGTACTTTTTCATTAAGTGGTGTAAAGAAAGTATTCCACTCACCACTTAAGTTAAGTGGTGTCTTAGAACCATCGTCGTTCACCTTATTTGAAGTTACTTTAATGACATTCGTTAACGGTTTTGTCGCACTATATTCCTCATGGAATGGATCCATGAACATCATCTTCAAGTTGAATATGATACTGTTTGTTGGCTGAAGTGTTACATCCTTTAGATATAAACCTACCTTCTTATACTGAGGTACTATCGGTGCCGCATTAGCAGGATCTAAAGAACCATCATTAATCTGATCAAGATAAGACCGTAATTGCGTCTTACCAGTTTGATTCATTTCACTCTTAAACAACCAATTTTGACCATCAGGTGTCACAGGAAGAATATCATATGTCCCATCATCCTTATAACCTCTAATTTCAACCTGGCTCATTTGGAAACCAATCTTAGAACCGAACGCAATTAGATTACCGTAGAATTTTGTTAAGAATAGTCGGTTATCTGTATTTGCTACATCTTCAATAAATTCGATATCTGTCAAAGGTTTATCAAGTTTATTGATTAATGTAACCCCATAGTCAACTTCTTGTACCGCTAAACTATTCTTATCAAACTTGAGTGTTTTAAGTCCACGCTTTGAAAGCATACCATCACCACTAAAGTCATCACCTGCCAAACGGAACTTCTTTTTATCTGACGCAAAGTTATGTTCGTTTCCAGTAACTTTGCCAATTGTGTCTTCTGCAGCACTTGGATTGTATGGTAAACCCTGTAATGTTGCGGTATTCTCAAATACTACTCGATCTGAACCGTTTAAATATTTCGCCCCCGGGAAAGAGAGTCTTAACTCTGAATATCCTGGTAGGTTATCACGATAATTGTCAAATAAATGCGGTGTACCATTCGGAACATCATATCTCAATGTTACTGTCTTACCATCTGCACCTAGTGTCCAGTTTGGATTCTTTGCAGGATCAAAGTGTGCTGTCACCGTTTGGCCAGCATAGTTAATATATGTTGGAAGTGTGTCTGTGATGACAACAGAACGATATGAACGCTCGTAT
The DNA here is from genome assembly GCA_937895985.1 of uncultured Solobacterium sp. Next base: position 466 of record CALBKL010000177.1, on the reverse strand, counting down.
TTATTCAATCTAAAATTAAAGATGACATCAGATGTTCTATCATCTGATAAAGAATTTGGATCCCCTTGCTTATTAATACCACCATAAACAAGCTGATTATCTGTTTCTTCACCTGCAACCTGCTTAATTAACCATGGATTATTATACTTAATTGTATATGTCTGTTCTGTTAGTGTTGCTAAATTAGTCTTTGAGCTATCATAGACACGTACAACTGGTTTTAATTCAAAATCCTTTGGCGTAATACCATCTGAAAAACTCATTACATAAGGAAGTTCCAATTTAACTGTTGTATCAATCTTATTCAGATAAATACGCTTAATTGTTCTACCATCATTTGTAACGATTGTTTCTTCAGATTTAATAATAGGTTGCGTCTTTGCGGCTGGAGTAGAGAAGTTATCTAAGTAAGTATCACTTTCAATATTTCTTGTATCATTTAAATTCTTAGACGACTGCTTTGTAT
>CALBKL010000176.1 GCA_937895985.1 uncultured Solobacterium sp. | reverse complement strand
ATTCTGTCCTCATCTGCTTCAAGAACAAAACCCTTGCACCATGTGCGATGTAAACTTCCGTCGTGTTTAAAACTTTGAATGTGAACTGATGAACCTACTGTTGGATACATGAAAATCTCCTGTCGTCTGTTATTCATTCTACAACTGATTTCATATTTCGCAAGCGAGTTATTTAATTATCACATGCCACCTTTATACATACATTTAACAAAAAAACCTTCATGGTGATGAAGGTCCAAAACTTTTATAAGTTGAAAATTTGTGATGCGATTGAGAAATACACCATAATTGCAAGTGTATCTACAATAGTTGTAATTAATGGTGCAGCCATAATTGCTGGGTCCATCTTTAATCTCTTTGCAACAATCGGTAATACACATCCTACGAACTTGGAAATCATAACTGTTACAACAATTGAAGCTGAAACAACAAACGCTAGATATACATCATGGTTTAACAACACAATTCTAATACCGTTTGCGATACCTAGCATAATGCCCACAACAATAGAAATTCTAAATTCTTTGAAAACTACCTTGAAGAAATCGCTGAACTTAATTTCATCAATTGCTAAACCACGGATAATCAAAGTTGAACTCTGAGACCCACAGTTTCCACCTGTATCCATTAGCATAGGAATAAAGGACACCAGTACCGGCATCACTTCAAAAGCGTGTTCATAGTTAGAAATGATACTACCTGTTAGTGTTGCTGAAAACATCAAGATTAATAGCCAAACAATTCTACTACGTGCATGTTCCCACACAGATGTTGTTAGGTATGGCTTATCATTTGCCACAATCGCAGCCATCTTCTGCATGTCTTCTGTTGTCTCTTCTGTTAAGACATCAATCGCATCGTCAAATGTTACAATACCAACAATGCAATCTTCTACATCTAATACTGGCAAGGCAATCAAGTCATACTTCTTCATCTTTTTAGCGATGTCTTCTTTATCATCCCCAGTATATGCATAGATAAATTCTGTCTTCATGATGTCCTTGATAAGTACATCAGAGTCACTCAACATTAAACTCCTCGCACTGACGATACCAATTAGTTTTCTGCTTTCTACTACATAACAGGTATACACCGTCTCACTATCGATACCAACACGCTTGATTTTAGCTAGCGCATCCGCAACTGTCATCTCTTTTGTAAACTCAATGAATTCAACCGTCATGATACTTCCTGCAGTATCATCCTTATACTTTAATAAGTGGTTAATATCTTGTCTAACGTCATCATCAACTTTATCTAAAAGTTGAGTAACCAGATTCGCTGGCATATCTGAAAGGAAATCAATCGCATCATCTGAGTATAGTTCATTGATCACATTTACAATTTCAGTATTATTAAACGTTTTGATTAAACGGTTACGCTCATCGTTGTCTAAGTATGAAAATACGTTTGCTGCTTCCTCTTTCTCTAAGATTCTAAAGAAGATTGCTAGTGTACTATCATCTAATTCTTTCAAAAACTCCGCAATATCAACGACATTCTGCTTCTTTAAATATTCGTGTAATTCTTTTAAATTGTTGTTTTGCATCCATTCTAAAACTAATTTCTTGTCCATAATAAAAAATCCTCCCTTATGATTGACTGATACAGCCATCATAAAAAAGGACCTTAATGGCTATATCATTTATTCTTTTTTACATCCGTGTGACACTCACCAGATATATCATCCATAGATATAGCCCTCCTCTTGTTTTATTATAAGTCCATGTTCATTTTAATCAACCCTATGCTATGATTTTTTTATGAAAACATTACTAAACGAACAAATATGTGCTTTTCTAGAAGAAAGCGATAAGATTGCGGCTCTTTCCAATGTAAGTGCGTGCATTCAAATGACTTATGAAAATATTAACTGGGTTGGATTTTACTTTGTTAAAGATGATCAATTGGTTCTTGGACCTTTCCAAGGAAAACCAGCCTGTACCCGAATTCCTTTTGATAAGGGAGTTTGTGGTAAATGTTATCGTGATAAAAGTGTGCAGCGCATTGATGATGTATTAGCCTTCCCTGGACACATCGCTTGTGATTGTGCTAGTCGCAGCGAGCTCTGTGTTCCTATTATTGTTAAAGGTGAATGTGTTGGTGAAATTGATATTGACGCACCTACAACAAATCGTTTTACTGAGAAGGAAGAAAATGAAATGCTGCAGGCTGCTTATGACATTGCACAAGCATACCTACAGCATCATTGGATTTAACGATATAAATCGTATACCATGGTTTTATCAAAATAACGCATTGCTTCATCAATTGCACTTGCAGCTGAGAAGAGTGTAATCTTACAACCACCTAACATGGTTTCTCTAACCATGTTTTTCTTTCGCATAATTTGTCCGACTTTCAAGAAGATATCACTATCCAAATCTAAGTTAAGATACTTTCTCCAAACATCTCCTTCTGCTGTCTTTACCTTTGCACCCTGAATGCCAATTGGTCGACAATCAGAGCGGTACTCAGCTAGATGCATGCATGTTGCAGAATCAAAATCACAACCAATTAAAAGTACATATCCTTTTAGTTCATAAAGTCTTGCCGTCGGAGATTCATCTGCGAGTGGGAAGTGCGTTGATTGATGATTGCATAATAATCTTGCATATCTTCCCCAAGCAGAGTAAGAGAATGTTGGGTGTGAGGAAGTAATCACACCATCTCTCAATTTAAAGTTTTCAACAACCGATCCCATGTAATGTACATTACTTGTCTTTGCATCATAAGCTGGGATTGCTTCACGAATTTCTTTGTATAGTGTCGGTGCAACCGCTGGATATTCCCAATCACTCGGCTCACTGTTATCAACTGAGTGTGTTGGCATAAGAATTGTTCCGCCATTTTCGCACAATTCCATCAAACCATCTACGATTGTTCGAGCACCACCAATTACACATCCGAAACTAGACATTTGTGAATGTACTTCCAAAATCTGATTTCCAGTAATACCAAGGTTTTTGAGTGCTTGGATAAAACTCTCTTTTGTTACTGGATCAGAAACTGTCTGTTTCATCTCTGTCATAAACTTACTTATAGTATTCCTTCGCTACTTCAGTACCAACAACTGCGTTGTTGAATACTAATTGAATATTAGATTCAAGGGACTTACCACCTGTAATTTCTGCAATCTTAGCAAGTAAGAATGGTGTGCATTCTTTTCCTTTGATTCCTAATTCATCCATTTCTTTAATAGCCGCATCAATGACTGCATTGATTGCATCTGCATCCATTGAATATTCTTCTGGGATTGGGTTTGTTAATAATACGCCACCATCTAAACCAAATTCTCTCTTGGCACGGATGATGTCTGCTGCTTCAGCATAACTTTCAACCTTATGATCAACCTTCAATCCTGATTTACGTGTATAGAATGCAGGGAGTTCATCAGTTTGGAAACCTAATACTGGAACGCCCTTTGTTTCGAGAATTTCTAATGTCTTTGGCAAGTCTAAGATAGCCTTTGCACCTGCACAGATAACTGTAACATTTGTATTTCCTAATTCTTCTAAGTCAGCGGAGATATCAAATGTAGTTTCTGCACCACGGTGAACACCACCGATACCACCAGTTACGAAGAACTCAACTCCTGCCTTAGCCGCAAGAATCATTGTTGTCGCAACGGTAGAAGCACCCCAACTCTTATTTGCTAAGATAACTGGAATATCTCTACGAGAAACCTTAGGAATACTTAAGCCACGCTTACCGAATTCTTCGATTTCTTCTGGTGTCATACCAACAACCGCTTCGCCATCAATGATACCTACTGTTGCAGGCACACCACCATGTTCACGAATAATTGCTTCAACCTTTAATGCTGTTTCAACGTTCTGTGGATATGGCATACCATGTGAAATAATTGTGGATTCTAGTGCGATAACTGGCTTGTGTTCTGCTAGTGCCTTTGCTACTTCTTCATTTGTTCTTACTTTCATAATGTTTTCTCCTCTATCTTCATATCTGAAATTTTTGCATTCACTTCTACTGTATTTAAATTGCGTCTTCTAACTGCATCTTGTTCAATGCTGATAACAGCCGCACTAATACCAAATCTCATTGATTCTAATGCATCTTTTCCTGCAAGACGACTTGCAACATATGCTCCTAATAAGGAATCTCCTCCACCAGTTGCATTCTCCATATTGATTTGACGATGTGTAAACCAAATCTTATGTTCTGGTGTTCCTAGCAAGATACCTCGATCCGCCATTGAAATAATGACTTCTTTTACACCATGCTCGATGAACCAATCCAAACTCTGTCTTGCTGTTTCTTCATCTTTAATCCAAATTCCAGTTAACTCAGAAGCTTCAAACTGGTTTGGCTTAAAGATATCTAGATGACTTAACACTGACTTTAGTCGAGCTGCTTTATGTGCACTGACTGGGTC
>CALBKL010000175.1 GCA_937895985.1 uncultured Solobacterium sp. | reverse complement strand
GAACGGAGGTTCATTCTATGAATTTTGATAAATTAAAAAATAACAGCCGTAATATTCTAAAATCAATTGGACTTATTATCCTTGCATTAGCTATCTATAACGTAGTTTCAGATATTGTAGGAGGGTTTGGAAATAGTTTCTTTACAGAAGAACAAATTGAAGTGCTCAGCTACTATTTCTTTGATACAGTCATCTGCGTGGTTACATGCATCTTACTATTCTTTGTGTACTATTTTACTTCTAGAAAGAAGACAGGTCTTGTATTAGCAGATGCTAAGATGCCTAAGTGGTTGATTGTTCCATTTGCAATCATTATTACACTTGGTATGGGTTTAGTTAGTTCACTTTGGCTAGACTTTGCATATACACAACTAGCAAATGTACCATTTGTTGCACAGAGCGTTGAAAGCTTTGACTCTGCTTGGTCAACAATAGGTGAAGATCCATATATTTGGGTATGCTTATCTGTTGTTATCTTTGGTCCAATTGCAGAGGAACTCTTATTCCGTGGTATTATTCATAACTCCATTAAGAAGGTATGTAACCCATATGTAGCGATTGTATTATCTGGATTGATGTTTGGTATTTGGCATGGAGAATTTGTGCAGACAGTTTATACAACATTCTTCGGTATTGCATTAGCAGTGGTATATGAATATAGTGGTTCTCTTTGGGTACCAATCGGTATGCATATCTTGAATAACTTTACATCTACATTACCACCAGCACTGGATACAACTTCCACATACTTACTGATTACACGCATAGAAGAAATTTGTTTATTACCTACAATACTACTACTCATTTACATGATTCGTGCTATCCATAAAAAGGAGAAAGAAAACCATGAAATTAATTCTGTATCATGCTAATGCGATGATGAAAGAAATTGCTGAAAACTGGGCAAAAGAAAATCAGATTGAAGTAACAGTATTATCAGAACTATTGACTGCAGAAAGTGTAAAACTCGCAAAGGGATATGATGGCATCATCAACTCTCAAGCTGCAGGTACTATCGATAAAGAAATCTATAGCACATTACGTGAGTATGGTATTCGCCAGATTGCGTTAGTGAGTGCAGGATATGAATTATATGATTTAAAACTCGCAACAGAAAATAACTTAGTAATTACAAATGTTCCTAGTTATTCACCAGAATCTATCGCCGAATATACTGTATTAACTGGTTTAAATCTTGTTCGCAATAACAATACTATCATCGCTAACATCGCAAAAAACGACTTCCGTTGGCAACCATCTATCTGTGGAAGAGTAATGGGAGATATGAAAGTAGCGATTATTGGAACAGGTAGAATCGGACAAATCACAGCGAGATTATTCCATGGGTTTGGATGTGAACTTACTGGATTTGATTTATATCAGAATGAAGGAATCAAGAGTATCCTGACATATAAAGACTCTATTGAAGAAGCAGTTAAGGATGCAGATATCGTTTCCATTCATATGCCAGCAACCGCGGATAACCGTCATTGCTTTAACTATGAGATGTTTCAGAAGTTTAAGCCAGGTTCTATCCTACTAAACATGGCAAGAGGCTCTATTGTTGATACAGAAGGGTTACTAAAGGCTTTGGATGAAGGTATTCTATCTGGTGCAGGTATTGATACTTATGAGTATGAAATGCCATATATCCAAAAAGATTATCAAGATAAGCTAATCGAAGATGAGGTATTTGCCCGTCTTGTACATCACCCACGTGTGATGTATTCACCACATATTGCATACTTTACAGATGAAGCAATTAAGAACCTTGTAGAAGGCGCATTAAACGCTGCTGTTGAAGTGATTACAACAGGCACATCTAAATCTAGAGTAAACTAGGCATATGCTTTGTATTTTTAGTTAGTTATGACTATCATAAAAGTGCGAGGTAAAAGAAAATGAAAAAATTATTGATTCTTGCTTTATCATTGTTTTTGGCAGGCTGTATGATTACTAAGACGAGTGAAACATCCAGTAGCTACAAAACAATTTCATCAACAGAAGCTCAACAAATGATCGAAGATAATAAGGATGCACTCATCCTTGATGTTCGAACAGCTGCTGAGTATGAAAGTGGACATATCCCTAATGCTGTTAATCTTTCTAATGAAGATATTCAAGCAGGTAAGGTAGATAGTTTAAAGGATAAGTCACAACTCATTATGGTATATTGCCGTAGTGGAAACCGTAGCCGTCAAGCAGCACAGAAACTAGCTGAACTTGGCTATACAAATGTTGTAGACTTTGGTGGTATCCAAAGTTGGCAAGGAGATATTG
>CALBKL010000174.1 GCA_937895985.1 uncultured Solobacterium sp. | reverse complement strand
ATATAAACTTCAGGCATACCCTTAATACGGAATGCATAATGAATTGGTGTATACGGGAATACTTTTTTATGTCTAATCTTTACAGAACCAATCTGAATCATCACGCAAAGTGTTTCAATCACCGGTACCCCTGCAATTAGAATTAATAGTAGCTCAGTCTTTGTAATCATCGCTAAGGCAGCTAACACACCACCTAAAGCAAGTGATCCAGTATCACCCATAAATACTCGCGCTGGTTTTTTGTTGTAATAAAGATAACCAAGCAAAGCACCAATCAAACAAATTACAAAGATAGCTAAACCAATCTTTTCTTGTCTTAGAGTAATCACAAGATATGGAATCAAGGCAATAATACTTACACCTGAGGATAGACCATCCATACCATCAGTTAGATTCACTGCGTTACTAGAACCCGCAAACATAAATAGTACTAAGAAGAAATATGCAATACCGAGTGGTAATACAATACGTGTAATTGGTAATGTAATTTCTAAGGATGCGTGAGAGCGATATAACATGAAGAATATCACCGCAAGAAGAACCTGCATCAAAAACTTATGTAAAGGTTTTAAACCTTCATTGTTCTTAAGTACTGCGATTAAGAAATCATCCACAAAACCAATTAGACCATAACCTATAAACGCAAGTAACACGATAAGTGTATCTAAATCTTGGAATACATCCTTCACAAATATCAGTGTCAAGACAACTGGTACAATGATAAACAAGATACCACCCATAATAGGTGTTCCTGCCTTTTTCTTATCATCTTCCAGTGCATATTCACTTACTGTCTGTTTAAAGCTTAGCTTCTTGAGGTACTGAATCAAAAACGGCATTGTCACTAGTACAATACTAAGACTCAGTACAAAATATAAACTCATTTGAAATATTGACATATTTACTCCTGACTACCCACCAAAGTGGATCGAGATAGCCGTTCCCTTTTCAATGTATGAACCAGCCGGGATATCTTGTGAAGTTACAACGGATGTTTCATCACCTGAGATGTTAACATCTAATCCCGTCGCTTGCCAGAATCCTGCAACATCCTGCCTACTCCAACCTAGCATATTCGGTATGTAAATCGTATTGGCATTGGTTACTAGGAATACCTTCTGTCCAGTTGTGACAGATTGTCCAACCTGTGGATATTGACGGATGACTGTGCTTCCATCACCTAAGTTATATAGATCTGTACCATACGAATCCATCACATTCTGTACATGACTTAGACTATGGTTGATCAATGAAGGCATCTCATAAACAGATACTGTTTCTGCTGTCGTTTCTTGTGGTGTTGCGACTTGTTCCGCAAATCCATACTGCATCGCAATACGACGTAATAAGTTTACCTGTGGTTGTTGATTC
>CALBKL010000173.1 GCA_937895985.1 uncultured Solobacterium sp. | reverse complement strand
ACTTTATACAGATGAAAACTGTACAGATGTACTTAAGATTAATGGTGTTGATGCAAAACTTACAGTCGGTACAGGTAATATGTCAAATGAATTAGCCGGTTTAGATGAAGGTACATATTACATGAAGGAAACAGTACTAAAGAGTGCAAGTTACAGCGATATTGGTGTAGTAAAGGTAATTGTTACGGCTGAAAAAAATGCGGGTAATCAACCAACAGGTAAGGCAACTATTGCGATGCAAAGTGCACCTACAGGTTCTGATATTGAAGAAGGTAGTACAGTTTCCACAACAAATACATATGGACTAGTGCTAAAGATAGCAAATACAAAGGGATTAAATATTCCTGAAGCAGGTGCTTTCTCTGCAATCTTAATCATGCTTGCAGGTGCATTGCTTGTAGTTGGTGGTCTATACATTATGGGCAAAGGCAATAAGGGAGAACAGAAATAGTACAGCGGTTTGAAAATAACGAAAGGAGAAGTTCATGAAGAAAAACAATAAGCAACGTCTACTTGGACTTCTCATAATACTTGTCGGTATATGTACGATGGCCTATCCACGTATCGCAAACTATGTTAATCAGCAATTTGCTGTAAAAGATATTGCAGACTACAATACGGAGATGGCAAAAACAGAGGAATCAACAATCGAAAGATTGATTTCAATTGCGAAGGAATACAATAAATTGCTTCCTTTAAGCTATCCAGCCGATCCATTTTCTGGTGATGGAATTAATTATGTTCAGCAGCAGGATTATCAAGATTTTGAGTTATTACAACCTGCAGTGATGCTAGGATATGTTGAAGTGCCCTCTGCTAAAATTTATGTACCAATGTACTATGGCACATCAAATACTGTTTTAGATAAGGGTGTTGGTGTCTTAGAAAATTCTTCGTTACCCGTTGGTGGAGAAGGTACACACGCAGTTATTGTTGGACATAATGGTATGGCTTCAAGACGTATCTTTACAGACCTAGAGGATGTAAAAGAAGGCGATATTTTCTTCGTACATGTTTTGAATAAGGATTTTGCATATCAAATAGATCAAATAAAAACGGTATTACCTGATGAAGTAGAAGAGTTACGAATAATAAAAGATAGTGATTTTGTCACACTTTTAACCTGTACACCATTTGGTGTTAACGATCATCGGTTGTTGGTTCGTGGTCATCGTATAGATTATGACTTTAGCCAACAACATGATTCAACTGTGAAACTGTTGTGGTGGCAAACGGAAATATTCTGGCCACTCGTTATATCAATCGTCATTTTGATAATACTCGTTGGGGTTTTTATAAAGTTTTTTAAGAAACGGAAAAAGAAAAAATAGTAAGGAAGGTGGTGATGATGTGCTAAGACGCACAATGGACAATCATAGATGTTTTTGGCATGTATTGTATCATGTGTTTTTCAGTATCTTCCTGATAGTATGTACATCATTACCGACTCACGCTATCAACGATGGAAGTATCACAGTATATACCGGAACAAGTGATGGAACAAAATTAACAGGGATGGCAGTTTCTCTATATAAGATTGCCGAGAAGAAAGCAGATGGAAGTTGGCAACTGATGTCGGAATATCAA
>CALBKL010000172.1 GCA_937895985.1 uncultured Solobacterium sp. | reverse complement strand
GCAGAGCGTAAGGCATGTTGGAGAAGATTAGAAAAGATGTATATGCCTTATAAGGATTATGAAGGCTGCGATATCTTAGAAGAGGGTACATGGTGGTACCAACAGGGTCATATTTTCGAAAGCCCATTCTACTATATCGACTACACATTAGCGCAAGTATGTGCACAACAGTTCTATATCCGTATGGATAAGAAGGATCCTACATACTGGGAAGATTACAAGAAACTATGTAGACTTGGTGGTACATTATCTTTTACGAAACTTGTAAAGGAAGCAGGTATTCGTGTTCCGTTTGAAGAGGGAACACTGAAGGAAATTATTACTTACCTAGAAAATCATCTCAATAGAATTGACGATACAGCGTTATAAGCAAATGAAAAGGACTTGCATGCATGCAAGTCCTTTAGGTATTTATAAAACAGCATTTAAGAACTCTTTAGTACGTTCACTCTTTGGATTTGTAAAGATTTCTTCAGGAGTTCCTTGTTCTTCAATTTTACCGTTATCCATAAAGATTACTCGATTCGCAACATTTCTTGCGAAATTCATTTCGTGTGTAACAAGAATCATTGTTAATCCTTCTTCTGCTAGCTGTTTGATGACTGCTAGAATTTCGTTTACCATTTCTGGATCTAATGCGGAAGTAGGTTCATCAAACAACATGATTTCTGGTTGCATGCATAGTGCACGCGCTATTGCGACACGCTGTTTTTGTCCTCCAGATAATCTTCTAACATCTGCATTTGCAAATTCTTGCATGCCAACTTTTTCAAGATAATATAGTGCAGTTTCTGCGGCTTTCTGCTTAGAGACTTTAAGTACTTTTAACTGTGGCATGATACAGTTATCAATTACAGAATAATTTGCGAAGAGATTGAATTGTTGGAAACACATACCAACACGTTTACGGAACTGATTAACATCTTTTATGGAAAGTACATCTTCACCAAATACATGAATCATTCCACTATCGGGTGTTTCTAACAAGTTAATACAACGAAGTAAAGTGGATTTACCTGAACCAGATTTTCCAATCAGACAAACAACTTCACCTTGATTGACAGAAAAGTCAACGCCTTTAAGTACTTCTAATGGACCGAAACTCTTATGTATATTTTTAATTTCTACAAGTGGATTATACATTTCGACATTTCCTTTCTATCATTCTTTGCCGCTGAACTTCATTTGTTCAGGTGTTGTAACGCTTTGTGGCAAGCTTGAACTAGTTTGATTTAGTTTCTTTTCTATTACGTTTAATATCATAGAAGTAACTGTTGTTAAGATTAAATAAATTAGTGCTTCAATAAAATAAGTTTCTGAGAATTTATAAGTTGTGCCAGCAATGGATTTTGCCTGGAACATCAGTTCTGTAATTGAAATAATCATTAGTACAGATGAGTCCTTAATGTTTACAATAAATTCATTACCGATAGCAGGGAAGGCATTGCGGATTGCCTGTGGTAAGATGACATTTAACATTGCTTGTCCATTTGATAAACCTAGAGAACGTGCTGCTTCCATCTGTCCTGGGTCGACCGACTGAATGCCTGAACGTACGATTTCCGACATATATGCACCTGTGTTAATAGAGATAACAAAGATAGCTGCTTGTAGATTTGTCCAATGAATGACATTTAATAGTGCATAGTAAATAAATACAGCTTGAACCATCATTGGAGTGCCACGGAAGATACCAATATAAATACTTGATAGTACTTGGAAAATTTTCTTTAGAATTTTTGCAAAGATAGGAGATGTACGATCTACTTTTACAGCACGTAAACCACCAATAAATAAACCAATCACAAGACCAATAATCGTGCCAGATAAAGCAACGATGAGCGTTGTTTGTATACCTAGTAATAGACTAGGCCAGTAACGTATCAATAATTCGATAATAGTATTAATGAATTCCATTATTTGCTTACCGCCGGTTGTCTCTTTACAGCTTCTAACATAATTTGTTGACGTTCATCTTCAGAAATTGAATTCAATGCTTTTTGGATCTTATCAAGTAATTCTGTATTGCCTTTCTTAACCGCGATAGAAACAGATGTATCAGCTTTAAAGCCATGACCATCCTTGAATGTTACGTATGTTAAATCTGGATTAGAAGCTACGATTCCTTCAGCTACAGGAAGTTCTGCAGTAATCGCATCACAACCGTTGTTTAATAAGTCATTCACAAGGGAAGGATAGTTATCCATTGCAGTACCATGGTTAACACCTTCGATCTGATCGATGATTGTATCGTAAAGAGTGTTTAATTGGCCCTTAACTGTCTTTCCTTTAAGATCTTGGATATCTGTAATAGATGTAAGTGAACTATCTTTACGTACAATTACAACTTCTTGACTAGTGTAGTATGGATCTGTAAAGTCAACAGACATCTTACGGTCATCTGTAGCAGTCATACCTGCAATGACCGCATCAATTTCGTTGTTTTGTAAACCTGGAATTAAGTTATCCCAGTCATATTTAACTATCTCTAGTTCCATACCCAATGAAACTGCAATCTTTTTTGCAATTGCGACATCATAACCATCACAATAGTCTACAGCTGAAATCTGTTGTGTATAATCATTTGCGGTTGTTGTAGACCAGTTAAATGGAGCATAGTTACATTCCATTCCGACAGTTAACTTGTGGTCATCATTTGTGTTTTTTTGTGGATGATGTACCACAACCTGCTAGTAATACGAGGGATAATGCTGCTACTGATACTTTTCTAATCATGTTCATAAATTTTCTCCTTATAAATAAAACCCGCATGCTATCACATACGGGTTTTGTATCCATAAGTCATAGCGCCACTTCATTTCCATGAAGGAGTGATATAGATATTCTCTATATCCCCACGAGATAAACTTGCCAGTTTATACGTTCGGCGACGGTTACCTTTCATACATATCATTGCTTGCCAGCTCCATGCATTACTATTTTGCGTCGCTACCTCTATTCGGTTTTTATGCTTCATATAATCTTATATATAAGATTGAATGTCAATTTATTTATTTGTATTTTCCCAATCTTCGCCTTTAACCCATAGTTTTATTTGTTCTTGGTTGGATAGGGAAGTTAAGAAATTCTTTTTTGCAAACGGATATGTTTGGTAGATATTTGCAAGCAATTCCTTTGTGTCCTGACGTTTCGTGAAGCCATCGTTAGGGCATGTACTCTTTACAATCGGTAATTGCTCGTGTTTAATTGTATTTTTGATTTCATCCTCATAAACATATACAAATGGACGGATAAAGCCCATACCAGAGTTCTTTAGGTACATTGCTGGTGTAAAGGTTGAGATACGACCACCATAAATCATATTCATGAATAGTGTTTCGATTGCATCATCTGCGTGGTGGGCGAATGCAGTCTTATTGCAATTGTATTCTTGGGCAGCTTTTACAATCGCTCCCTTTTTTAAAGTAGAGCAAAGTGAACATTGGATGTTTCCATTTTTCTTGTTAGGGTGTAACTGCAAGATATCATACAGTTTTGTTGGGTAGTCGATGTATTCGATATCGTGTTCTTTCATAAACTTACGAACTTCTGTAAAGTCCATATCAGAAAATCCCATTTCTAGATGGATTCCAATGACGGAGAATTCTTTGCCGCTAATGCGTTTAGCAGCTTTTTGGTAAATAGATAAAGCATATAGTAGTAGGATACTATCCTTACCTCCAGAGACACCTACACAAATTCGATCTCCATTTTGTATTAAGTTGTAATCTGTATCTGCTTTATAGATAGCACCTATAATTTTTTTTAATGACATAATTTAAGCTCCTCAAACTTTGCTATTATACCATGATGTTGCTATAATATTAACGCTATATGGATGCAGTTATACTACTAAATAAACCGGCTGGGATGACATCGTTTGATGCTGTTGCCAAATGCCGGAAGATATTTCATGAACGTAAGATTGGCCATACAGGGACCTTGGATCCTGAAGCTTCTGGGCTAATGATTATTTTGCTTGGTAAATATACCAAGCTTTTACCGTATTGTGTGAAAAATCATAAAGCATACCAAGCAACTTTAAAACTTGGCGAAATGACAGATACTGAAGATATTTGGGGTACAGTTATTGACACAAAGATACCATCAATTCATACTTCTGAAGAAATCGAAAAGGCTGTTCAATCATTGAGGGGGGATATCCTGCAAGTACCACCAATGTATTCAGCACTGAAAAAAGATGGTAAGAAACTATATGAGTATGCTCGTCAAGGAATTGAAATTGAGCGTGAAGCTAGACCGGTACATATCTCTAGTCTAGAAGTAGAGAAGATTGATGAAATAAATTATCGTATGGATGCTGTAGTATCCTCAGGTACTTATATTCGTACGTTGATTTCGGATTTTGGAAAGCAACTCAATGAGTTAGCAATCATGTCTTCTCTTATCCGAACTAAGATAGAACATCTATCACTTGATGATGCATGTAACTTTGAAGATTTAGAATCTGGTAAGGGATTTTTATCACCTTTACAGGTGATTGATCCTAGTTATAAATTTGTAGAAACTGATCAAGTAACCAATATTAAAAATGGAAAGCGTATCAAATTAGATATCATAGATCCACAAATTATCTTTACATCGAATGGCGAACTTCTTGCGGCGTATACGTTACAAGAAGATGGTTTATATCATTGTTTAAGAGGTTTATTTTAATGCGTGTAATCAATATCGGAGTTCATACAGTACAGAAGTATCAAAATCCAATGTGTGCTTGCATTGGATATTTTGATGGTATGCACCTTGGACATCAAGCTTTAGTAAAGGCTACTGTTGAACTTGCAAAAAAACATAACTGTGAATCTGCACTTATCACATTTGATCCAGACCCATGGGTTACGATTAAGGGCTTAAAGGATGTTAAACACATTACAACTATGCGTCAAAGAATTAATCGTGCAGTTGAACTAGGCATTCAAAATATTATTATCTTAGATTTTGATAAAGAAATGAGTGAACTTTCTCCAGCTGACTTTATACATAAGACCTTGGCAAAATTAAACTTGAAGGGTATTGTATGTGGTTTTGATTTTCATTATGGCTCTCATGGAGCAGGTGATTGCAATACGCTTAAGTCTGAAACGGAATATGATGTTGTTGTAGTCGATGCAGTTGAAGATGAAATTGGTAAGATTTCTAGCACTCGTATTTGTGATGCAATCATTCAAGGCGATATGCCAGCAATCAAAAAGATGTTAGGTCAATACTATAGTTTAGAAGGAATTGTTCGTCGTGGTCACCAACAAGGAAGACTGATGGGTTTTCCAACTGCGAATATAGATTACTCTGATGAATACTTATTACCAAAACAAGGAGTCTATGCAAGCCTTGTAGAGATTGACCATCAAGTATATGGTGCAATGACCAATCTTGGACATAATCCTACATTTAATACTTCTGAGACTGTCTCTTATACACATCTGACGCTGCCGACGAAGAGGATA
>CALBKL010000171.1 GCA_937895985.1 uncultured Solobacterium sp. | reverse complement strand
TATTATGAAATGTGGACGTTTGATAGATTGGTATGCTGGCAGCACCAGTATATTGATCTAATACAGTGTAACCATGCAATAACTTTGTATTCTGTTTCATTTTCTTCCCCACCAAAAATTATGAATGATATTGTTTGTTAATGATTGTCGTTGAAACATCTACTTATAGCCTACACCCATCTATGATAGCTTTCAAGAAAGCAAATAAGTAGATTAATAGATAAACAAATAGTTGAACCTGATCAAAATTATCATTTAGGCACCAATAATTCCAAAAATATCTTTCACTTTATTGTAGATATTCATCTTTTTTGCGTATGTATATAACTTATTAAAATCTTTATTACGATAACGAGCATATCTAGTTATTATTTTCGAAAATAACTCAGCCTCGACTTTATTTCTATTTTTCACAAAATCACAAATCGTTCTTTCTAGATCATAGACATTTACTTTGTTTCCATAAATCGTTTTACATTGAGTAATACCTAGTTCATATATATCTTTATTCACATAATGCACTCTTTTATCACGTTGAATACGGCTTGCATTATATCCTTTGTATACTGTTACTTCTAATTCTGAAGGAATGATGTCTGTAAATTGAAATAGATACAAAGCAGATACATACGAGAAGATTGCAACTTTATACTTATTTTGAAAGAAGTAATATTCGTCATAATCACCTTTTGTTGAAAGGTATACTCCTCTTTCTTCGCGAACTAATTCTCCTGCTTCAACCATTCTAGTTAAATATATAGTTGGGATATTAGAATTCACAAGTTCACCACTTGTAATAAATCCACCATTTTTTTCAATTTTTTCTCGTATCTTCTTTTTATAATCCATTTTAGCCTCCATTTAATGTTGTGAACATGCTTACATTATATTATTTAGTACGCATATTTACAACACAAAGTATAAAGAAAAAGCCACCGTAGTGGCTGATAGATTACTTCGATAATCCCAATAAGGACTTAATCTTATTTTGAATACGGATATTGCGTTGTGCCTTTTTGATATCTCCTACCCAATGACAGGAAGAATGACAACCTGAACTACAATCTCCACTACAGGAGCTTACTCCATTTTTCATCACATATCGAATATCAAATGCAATAATTACAACAACGACCAATAATACTATTAATGTTGAAAGGTTCATATTTACGCTCCTTAAGTTAACTATAACTAACACTATTAGTATACTTCTTTTTTCTGATTTGAAAAGTCAAACGCAATAAGAAATTAAACGTGATACACTAACATTGCCAAATGAATCAGGATCACCACCAGCAGTCTTAATTGCAATCTTAACTGCTTCCTTAATCGCATCCGAAGTGATTGTTGCACCAGTTACTCCATCTACATTAGGACTGTTCTTTTCAACAATCTTCTTTGGTAACTCTGTAATAGCAGTACCAGCAATCTCAGGTGTCTCTTTATTATCTTTAACTTCTACATTTGTAATCTTCCCAGAAGAAATAGTTGTGCTTACTGTAACCTTTCCGTTACGTCCATCAACTGTTTCCTCATAAGTACCATCTTTTACAGTAGTACTCTTCTTCGCTGAACATCCAGCCAGTAGCATACCTACGCTTAAGCATGCCGCAAATAAACGTTTATTCATAGTTCTCTCCCTTTGTTTACTTGATAAAAATATTACAAAAAGAGAGTTAAACCATTGTCCATTTTGGACAATGGCAGAAATATTTTTTGTCAAAAATGATTTTTACAGATTCTCATATTGCAACACTCGTAGATTAACCAATCTACCTATCCATATCTGTCTATAAAAACTTCCTGCCCCGATTCACTCATCCTACTAAATCTAAAATGATTGATTCTAATAACAAATATTTCTGTTCAAAGCATGTTGCATGAATATAACAAAGGCGATAGATTTTCTTCCTATCGCCTTTGTTGGTTTCGTTCAGTTTGAAAAACTATGTTTTACTGCTTTGTTGCTTTTGAAAAAAACAATAAATACACCCCAAAAATAAATTTAATGGCTGCATCACTATATGCAAAGAATACTAAAGGAACATTTGAGAAAATATACCCCATAATAATATTGATAGTACACATAATACCTAATAAAATCATTGATTTTCCATGCACAAAATAGAATGGGAAAAAATGCAATGCTGTAGCCAATAACGCTCCCAACCATATCATTCTCCAATTCTCAGTATCGAAAAATGGACCACCTAGAAATGCCATTAGTACAAACAGTAATATTACTGAATATTTAGAAATATTTTTCTGAAATTTGGTTGATGAACCAGTGGATAGTTTGTTAAGTAAGCCTTTATTCATATTAATTGAAAAAAAGCAAATCATATAACCTATACTAAATACCTGCATGTTTATTATTTGCTTTCCACCTATTAAGGTAGCAATTACGATTACTATAGCAATCGCAATTAACCATAAACCACAGGATTTTTTATAATTAAATTCTAACTTTTCATTTTCATATCCTAGCATTAAATTAAAACCTCTTTCTAAATCAAATCTGATATTACGCCTATGCTATATAGAAAGCAAGTAAAAGGGTTATATTACAATATCGTAATAACCATATTACCTTAATCCTCGATTATTTTTGTTATTTTCAATTCATTCATGAATCACGTTTTACAAAAAAAGAATCATAGTGTTTTCGCCTATGATTCATATGTATATTACTAGTTATTTTAGTGTAACACCTTCAGGCTTTTTAATCTCTTCAACATTGTTGAGATTACGATAGTAATATTCAAAATGGTCTTCACTCTTTGCCGTCCATTTTTCCTCTTTATTTTCTAATGAAGTTGTAAGAATAATCTTTGCCTCACTAGGAATAAGTTTATTACCTTCTTTAACCTTTTCCATCACTAGCTTAATTTGAATGTCTACAGCTGTGATAATATCCCTTGGTTCTGCAAACATATTACTTTCAAATACACTTGAATGAAATGCTTCAATTAAATCAAGATTGTCTTTTACATCACCGTTAAATTCCAAATATACAAATTGATTATCTTCGGATCTAGTAAACTTATCTGAATATGTTTCATATAGCTTTAAAAATTCTTCATTACGGCCAAGTTTAGGGGCCTCTACTTCCTTAACATAGGACCAATCTTCTGCTTTTCTCCACTCGAATTGTTTCTGCTTATTCACGTGCCCTGTATAGGTTACTCCTTTACTTGGTGAATAGATACTTCCACCATGATCCAATCTGTATGGGGTCCCAATTGTTATGAGTTCTTCCTCAAAAAGAGCAGGTGCTTGAAAATCATCACGCATTCCTTCAATACTATTGTAAACTTCCAAAAAAACCTGCGGTTCAAATTGAATCATCCCCTGGCGAACCTCCATCTCTTCACGAATTGTTCTTTTACCATCACCTGTATAGAGATATTTACGATAAACTTGACTAACATACTCAGTACTTTTCGCATCTCTTAGTTCCGTTATAAAAGTATCAACATCTTTTTTCGCATTATGAGAAAAACTATGGCAAGCAGAAAGATTTAAAACAAGGATAAGTGTAAGGAACGTTAAAATTACTTTTCTAATATTTTTCATTTCATACCCTCCTTTACTGATAAATTGGATTATCTATTCCACTTGGAATATCTACATGTATACCAGAGTTGACTTTTGAATATGTCACTTCACTAACATATTTTTGATTCTTATAGTAATCATTATCAACCAATCCAGTAATTGTTACCGAGGCAGGCATGCCATCATCTTTAGACATCTTTAAGTCGATTTCCAACTTACCACTCTTATCATTACCATTAAAACCAAGAGATCCTAGAGAAGACCATATCAATTGCACATCATTTGCATGAAGAAAATCTAGATCATCTGTTTCATAATGTACTGTAATCGTATCGCTATCTTCACTCAATGTAAGTTGATCCTTTATCGTTTCAAAATAGAGAATTGCATCTTGTTGGATTCCAATCGGTTGATTGTATTCCACTATAGAGTAATTAGTTGTTGTCCATTGTGTATCTGTCTCATTTTTTTCATATGAATACATTCTGTCACAATAGTAGTCTTTTACGTTACCATTAAATGAAAGCTTTCCTGATACATGATCTGGTCTTAATTCAAACGTACCTGTAAACTCTGTTTCATATTTATAAACAGGATCTGCTCCTTCTTTTGGGTTAATAACATCAGCATGCATCGAAGCTACAATATGGATTTCCCCATTCTTCATTCGCTCAAAACTCTGAAGAACTTTGTCAATCTTTTCCTCATCTGACAGTTTGCTCCAATTCGTTTTTTGCGTATCACAACCCCCCCATTGTAGTAATCATCAACAAACTCAAAATAAATAAGCATAATCTTTTAAACGATCTTGTCATGCATTACCTCCTAAATCATATTGAACTTCTAAAGTTAATATAATTATAGATTGAATGCTAATATATCACAAGAAATGCAAAAAGATGCATGATGGTTAGTCATGCATCCAGCACAACGATTCAGGAAATCAAATGGCAAATTTACTTACAAATATTCTTTTTCATTTATTCTATTTCTTGGGAACAGCGTAAGGTTGTAAACGCTAAACTAGTTGTACCTTATAGATAAAAATTTGGAGCGCCAAGTTCTTTATTTTCATAGCATAACTAGTTACTAATTCAAAAAGAAATTCCAGATTGATCCTTCAGCATACTTTTCAAATTAAATAATTTCCATTATGTCATTAGGTTTAAGAACTAAAGGGCAAAGTCTATCTATTATAT
>CALBKL010000170.1 GCA_937895985.1 uncultured Solobacterium sp. | reverse complement strand
ACAAAGAGATATTGAGTTTGGCTTAAAAGTAGTAAAACATGTTAAATCAAATGCAATAGTCGTAGTTAAAGATGGTCAAACATTGGGAATTGGTGCTGGACAAATGAATCGTGTTGGCTCATGTAAAATCGCTCTCGAACAAGCTGGCAAAAAAGCTGAAGGTGCAGTTCTCGCTTCAGATGCATTCTTCCCAATGAGAGATAGTGCTGATCTTGCAGCAGATTATAACATTGCAGCAATCGTACAACCTGGAGGTTCAATAAGAGACCAAGAGAGTATTGATGCATGTAATGAGAAAGGTGTGGCGATGGTATTTAGTAAAATTCGTCACTTTAAACACTAATATGGCTAAGGTATTAGTAGTAGGTGCTGGTGGAAGAGAGCACGCTATCCCCTATAAATTCAAACAAGAAGGACATGAAATCTATATGGTTGGAGTAAATCCAGCTGTTAACAAATTTGGAACATGTTTAAATATTTCCGAAGAAGAAATCCCAGAGTATTGTGTAAATAATAAAATAGATCTAGTATTTGTTGGACCAGAAGTTCCACTTGTCAATGGATTGGTAGATATTCTGCATGAAAAAGGTATTAGAGCATTTGGACCAAGTAAAAAAGCAGCCCAATTAGAGGGTAGTAAAGTATTTTCTAAAATGATGATGAAAAAATATAATATACCTACTGCTAAATATGAAAGTTTTAGTGATTACGAAAAAGCTAGTCAATATTTAGCTAAACAAAAAGCACCTATAGTTTTAAAAGCAGATGGTTTAGCTGCGGGTAAAGGTGTTATAATTGCAGAAACAATAGAAGATGCACAATTTGAACTAAAAGAAATGATGTGTAATGCAAAATTTAGTAAAGCTGGAGCAAGTGTGGTGATTGAAGAATTTTTACAAGGTGAAGAATTCTCATTAATGTGCTTTGTGTCAGATAAAAAAGTATATCCTATGGAAATAGCTCAAGATCATAAGCGAGCTTTCGATAATGATGAAGGTTTAAATACTGGTGGCATGGGAGCTTATTGTCCGTTAAGAAAAATAACAAAAGAAGATATAGAAGAAGGTGTACAGAAAGTAGTGCAACCTATGGTTGATGCAATGAGTAATGAAGGAATGCCATTTTATGGTATTTTGTACGCTGGACTTATGAAATGTAGTGATGGAGTTAAAACTATTGAATTTAACGTTCGTTTTGGTGATCCAGAATGTGAAGTATTATTGTTAAAACTAGAAAGTAGTTTATATGAAATTGCAAATAATATTATTGATGGAAAAGACATAGATCTTAAGTGGAATAACGATGCTTTCATTGGTGTAGTATTAGCAGCAAAAGGATACCCAGAAAAAAGTGAGAAAGGTACTATAATCAAAGGTTTAGAAAAAGTAAATACACCAATATTTCATATGGGAACTAAAGAGAAAGATGGTAATATAACTGTAAATGGAGGACGTGTTTTAATTGTTTGTGCAAATGGTAAAGACTTGCAAGAAGCACGTGAAAAAGTATATAATGAAATAGGAAAAATTGAATGTGATGATTTATTTTTCCGAACAGATATCGGACATTTATCGTTATAGAATAAATTGTCTTAGTAATAAGATAATGATTAGAAAATAATAAAATCTAGGAGACATTTTAATGATAGAAAGATATAGTAGAGAACCTATGAGAAGTATTTTCAGTGATGAAAATCGTTTTAAGGCTTATTTAGAGGTAGAACTGTATGCGACAGAAGCATGGAGTACATTAGGTGTTGTGCCAAAAGAAGATGTAGAGAAACTATTTGCTAATGCAAAATTTGATCTACCTGGTATTCTAGAATTAGAGAAGGAAACTAAACATGATATTGTGGCCTTTACAAGAAATGTTTCTAGTTATTTAGGTGATGAAAAAAAATGGGTTCATTATGGGCTTACATCAACTGATGTTGTAGATACCGCGTATGGATATTTATATAAACAAGCTAATGATATTATTTTAGCTGATTTACTTAAATTTCAAGAAGTGCTAAAAGAGAAAGCACTAGAATATAAATTTACTCCATGCATCGGAAGAACTCATGGTGTCCACGCTGATATTAGTAGTTTTGGACTTAAATTTGCGCTTTACTATGATGAGTTTAATCGTCACATTAAACGATTTAAAGAAGTAAGAAAAATTATAGAAGTTGGAAAAATTTCAGGTGCTGTTGGAACGTTTTCTAATACTCCACCAGAAGTGCAAGACTATGTTTGTAAAAAATTAGGAATCGAATCAAGTAACATTTCTACTCAAACATTACAAAGAGATAGACATGCTGATTACTATTCTACTCTTGCATTAATAGCTAGTTCAATTGAGAAAATTGGGGTTGAAATTAGGCATCTTCAACGTACAGAAGTTAGAGAAGCTGAAGAATTTTTCTCAAAAAATCAAAAAGGATCGAGTGCTATGCCACATAAACGCAATCCAATTTCTAGCGAAAATATGGCAGGTTGTGCTAGAATTATGCGTGGGTATATGATTGCGGCGTATGAAAATATTCCATTATGGCATGAAAGAGATATCTCTCATTCTGGTGTAGAACGTATTATCTGTGCAGATGCGACAGAATTATTGGATTACATGTTAACGCGTTTTGGTAAAATCTTAAAAGATTTAACTGTATTCCCAGAGAATATGAAAAAGAATATCTGGCTAACCAATGGTGTTATCTTCTCGCAACGCTTCATGTTAAAGCTGATTGAGAAGGGTTGGTCCCGTGAAAAAGCATATGATACAGTTCAACCACAAGCCATTAATGCATGGGAGAATCATCTCAACTTTAAGGAACTAATGTTAGCAAATCCTGAAGTTACAAATACATTGACATTAGAAGAAATCGAAGATTGTTTTGATCCAATGTATCATGTACGTAACGTAGATGAAATCTACAAACGCGTTGGAATTCTATAAATTTATAGATAAACTTCTGATACGCTGTATGGTCAAATAACCATACAGTTTTTTAATTTAAATACATACAAACGTAACAAATTATACGTTGTGTCAAATGTAGGTCATATTTATTGACAAAGGTATATATACAACGTAAAATGTTGTGGTTTAACTACCTATTCAATGTTGAAAATATCAATTATGGAGGACAGTCAATGAAAAAACAACTTATCAATATTGGTGCATGCATGGCTATTTCAGCAAGCCTTATATTTGCTGGAAATTACGCAACTTACGCTGAGGAGAATGATCCTACAGTATGGACAGAAACAAGTTCTGAAACCTCAACAGAAAATGCCCCAACACTTGATTCAGAAACTACATTGGAATCTGGTACACAGTCTTTACCGGGAACTAATACAACACTAAATACAACTTCACTTCCTACTGTAAGTTCGACTCCATCTGCAAGTAATAATATTGTCGACATTGGCGGTTATGTAAACGTTGAAGGCTTACCGGCTACTCTTAGTGCAGACGGTACTGGTGTAACATATAGATTTACTGTTGCTTATCAGAGATTACATTCTAGTGATGAGGGACAAACTGTAAG
Organism: uncultured Solobacterium sp.; assembly: GCA_937895985.1. Next base: position 1,232 of record CALBKL010000170.1, on the reverse strand, counting down.
TGATTTACTAATTCGTGTTCCTAATATTGCAAATGCTGACGTGAAATTTACTTTAATTGGTACAAGAGATGCAAATGGTAATCCGGTCGAAGTCAATGCGCCTATGTCAGTTGTTGATTACAATGATGCAATTGAAAATTATACTGGTGATGATGAATATGGTATCCCTACAGCAGAAGGTTTAGCGAATGGTAAGAAAGCATATGTCATATCGGGTAATGATTATCTTCAAGATTCTGGAAAAGTGAAGTCATATAACTTATATACAACTCAAAATCATAGCCAAGCAGTTTTAGTTGAAGTTACAATTCCAATGGATCAAGCGAAGAATATTAAGTATTTACCACTTGATGCTAGAGCTGAGTGGAAGGCAAGTGATGGATCCTCTACTATTCGTGGATTTGAATCCGGTTGCCAATCTTTAGAAGAATACTCAAAGCATACTGTTACGATGAGTGGTGATCTTGAAAATGTGGGTGGTTTATCAGATGTATCATTAATTACTGATGAATATGTAAATGATGGTCATCTCATTAAGTCAGTATCCAATCCAAACACTTATATCACACCAAACAATGGTGATTGGACAAACATTCCAAATGATACAAACATTGATGAGAATACATTCTTCGCTTATGCTAAAATCTTTACTTTACGTGCAAATAGCGCAGTAACTTACTACGCTCCTATATCAGAAGATATGGCTGACCAAGATGTTTCTCAATTACAGTTAGGCTCTGTGGTTGTTGACTATGTAATTGCTGGCGAAGGTACTTCTATCAAGGCTACTTATATTGATACTATTTTAAGACCACTATATAACGCTGATGGTTCATTAGCTGCATATAATACAGCGGATAACGGAAATGAAGCGCCACAGTCTATTACTTATGATGGTAAAGAATATACACTTGTAGGAACAAGTGCTATATCTGCTCCAGCTACTGGTACTTTAGCAGAGGGTGCAACTCGTGTTGTCTATGAATATGCTTTAGCTGCTACACCAACTCCTGCTCCAACACCATCTACACCAGCTGCTTCTACACCTAAGACAGCAGATACTACAAATCTAGCTGGCTATGTTGCAGCGCTTCTTGCGGCTTTTGTAGCATTCAGTGTTACAGCCGTAAATAGATACAAATCTAATCAAATTTTCTAAAACTAAAAATGTCGATAGAAATATTCTGTCGACTTTTTATATGAAAAAATCCATATCAGAAAGTGATATGGAT
>CALBKL010000169.1 GCA_937895985.1 uncultured Solobacterium sp. | reverse complement strand
ATTACTATTGATAAAATTATTGTTATTCTTTTTTTATTTTTATCCATATATCCCCCATTTATGCTTTTGTATTTTATTTTGCTTCTCTTACAAATTTTAAAACTGTACTTTTACTTAATGCACCTACTGCTCTATTTAATTCTTTTCCGTTTTCGATAACTAGTAATGTTGGCATTGATGAAATATTGTATTTTCTTGCTAAATCTTCATTTTGATCAACATTAATTTTTACTACTTTGATGTCTTTATTTTCATTTGCTATTTCTGCTACTCTTGGTGATAATATTTTACATGGACCACACCAATCTGCGTAAAAGTCTACTAATACTCTTTTATCTGAGTTTAACACTTCTTTTTCAAAGTTAGCTGATGTTACTGGTATTACTGCGTTTTCCGCTTCTACCTTAGTTTTTTCCGCCTTTTTGCCTGTTCCAAGGCTTATTCCTATTAAAACTGCAATAAATACTACTGCTAATACTGTATATATTATTTTTTCTTTCATTTTTTCTCCTATCTAAATATCATTACGATACCCATTATTATAAGTATTATTCCTGATATTTTTCTAATTATATTATAGTGTTTTTTTATTGTGTCGAATACTTTTTTCATTTTATCTATCAATAGTGCTGATATAATGAATGGTATTCCTAGTCCTATTGAGTATGATGTTATCAATAGGATTCCTTTGATTGTTTCACTTTTGCTTGATATCAACAATAATGCTGATGCTAAAAATGTTCCTATACATGGTGTCCAGCTTATTGAAAACGCCATACCAAAGATTAAAGATTTAAAGAAATTCAAATCTTTGACATTTGATTTAACTCTGTTTTCTTTATTTAAAAACTTAAGTTTTATTATTTCTATATAATTTAGTCCTAATAGTATAATTATTAGACCAAATACTATTTTTATATATTTTAAGTGGCTTGTTATCATTTTTCCAAATGTACTTGCAAAAATTGATAATATTATAAAAACAATACTAAATCCTAGGACAAATCCTAGTGCATTTATTAATGCTTTATTTTTCTTATCTTCATCTTTGCCTGCGAAATATGATATGTATATTGGCAACATTGGCAGTACACATGGTGATATAAAACTTGCAATACCTTCAATGAATGTCATTAAATAATCCATTTATTCCTCCTTATGTTTTATTAAATATATTTCTATATCTTGTAATTTTGCTTTTTGACCATATCCATATAATATTTTGGATATTTGTTTATGATATTGTATTTTTCTAGCAATATCGGATTCTTGCTTTATTGCTATTAAATAGCTTTCTATTAATCCCATATCTCCATATTCATTTGTGAATGTTTCTCTAAGCTTTTGACTGTAGAGTTTAGGATTATTTACAGCATAATAATATAATTTTTCTTCTATTACACTTTGGGCAAAACAAAAAACGAATCACGATTTAAGAGAAGCCCTAAATGTCATTCGTTGTATAACTGCTTTTTTAATCGATACAATTGATTACATGTATCTTAGTCATGAATATTCTTAGCAACTGGCAAACTCCATTTATGTAAAATTGCCAGTGCTCTTACTAAGATTGTCACACCAATTCCTACCCAGATACCAAATGAGATATTACCTGCATGCATTAACATTGCGCATGGAATCGCACCGATAATTGATGCGATTGCATATACATCTGTATGAAAGATCTGTGGTAATTGATTGACACAGATATCACGGAATAAACCTCCACCAACACCTGTTAATACACCACAGAATACAAGTAAGAAACTATGTGCTGTTGGATGCAAGAAGAAAGCCACACGTACACCTACTGCAGTAAATACGCCTAATCCTATCGCATCTGCAATCAACAAAAAATTCTTATACGCATTTTTCTGCGTAATCTTATTTGTATTCACATTGAAGTAGGCAAATAAGAATACGATAACAGAAGTTATACTCGCAACAACAACATATACCGGGTTAGAAAACGCACTTGGTGGTACACTACCCAATACAATATCACGCATAATTCCACCAAACGTTGCGGTAATAACTCCAATAATTACTACTCCAAAGAAGTCCATCTTCGATTTCATTGCGACAAGTGCTCCAGAAATCGCAAATGCAATGGTACCTACTATTTCTAATATAAATATGTATTGATTCATATCATCCTCGTTATAATCCGTCCGTATTATACCAAAATTAAAAGTGCGTGTTCAACGCACTTTTATATAACTTATTCAGTTTCATCTTTTGGATGATAGATTTTCTCTGCAACGATTTGCACAACGGTCTTCTTATTTTCATCTTTCATGTAAAACTGCTTACGAAGATGGCCTTTAATACCAATTCTTGTGCCCGCATGGAATTCTTCACGAACTTGATCCGCTACATCTCCCCACGCAACTACATTTAGATAGTCCTTCGCTTTACTTGGTTCATTGTGTTTTACACAAACTGAGAATGTTGACATTGTGGAATCATTTTTTGTGCTACGAACACTAGGTTCATACATTACTGTCCCTTTAATTTCAACTGCATTTAAATCATTCATCTTTCTTTCCTCCATAGAATATCCTTCTACGTATATATTCACAGAAGATGAAATAATTCCCCAAAAATTAAAGTAATTCTTGAATCGCTTTTTCTACGTCTGCCATATCAGCAGTTGGTTCAAAACGAGCTACTACATTTCCCTTACGGTCAACAAGGAATTTAGTGAAGTTCCACTTAATATCAGAAGTTTCTCTAAAGTTAGGAACAAGGTTACCAACGTGTGCATTCATAAAGTCTGCCTTTTCACCTGTGAATCCTTCAAAGCCCTTTTCACTCTTTAAGAATGTGTATAATGGTAATTCATTTTCACCATTTACATCTGACTTATGCATGTGTGCAAATCTTGTATTGAAGTGTAAAGAACAGAACTCATGAATTTCTTCATCAGATCCAGGTGCTTGTCCACCGAATTGGTTACAAGGAATATCGAGAATTTCTAAGCCTTGTTCATTATACTTTTCATGAAGCTTTTCTAATTCTTCATACTGTGGTGTAAAGCCACAAGCTGTAGCAGTATTAACTACCAATACCACCTTATTTTCATACTCTTTTAAAGAAATCTGATTGCCCTTCGCATCAGTTACATAATAATCATAAAATCCCATAATTAATTTTCTCCTTTAATTAATTCTATTGTATCAAGCGTATATGGCATTGCAATTGATATACTCTCAAAGAAAAAAACGACCCAACAGTTGTTGAATCGTCTCTTAGTGCCTCCGGTCGGACTCGAACCGACACGGTATCGCTACCGGGGGATTTTGAGTCCCCTACGTCTACCAATTCCATCACGGGGGCGCTCAATTATTTTATATGATTGCTTTTTAAAATGCAATAGGTGGAAAGTTTCAAATGAACTTTCCACCTAAAAAGGATTACTCTTTCTCGCTCTTTCTTGCGTCGATGACTTTCTGTGCTACATCATGTGGAGCTGCTTCATAGCGGTCAAACGCTAATTCATAAGATCCACGACCCTGAGTCATAGAACGTAATTCTGTTGCGTACGTTAACATTTCTGCCATTGGAACTTCAGCTCTAATCACCTGTAGACCATCTTCATCTGTGCCCATATCCAAGATGATTCCACGGCGTTTTGTAAAGTCACCCATCAGTGTACCTGTATAGTCTTCTGGTGCAGTCACAACAACCTTACCAATTGGTTCAAGAAGAACTGGTTTGGCATTTGGCATTGCGGCATTATATGCAAGTCTAGCAGCTTCCTTGAAGGCTACTTCCTTCGAGTCTACTGGGTGATAAGATCCATCATATAGCGTTGCCTTAACACCAACCACTTTATATCCAGCAAGAACACCCTTACTCATACAATCACGTAAACCTTGTTCAACTGGTGGGAAGTACTGTTTAGGAACTGCACCACCAAATACTTCTTCCGCAAATACCATATCATCAGAATCTGTTGGTTCAAATCTTACCCAAACATCTCCATACTGACCAGCACCACCATTTTGTTTCTTGTATTTACCTTGTGCTTCAGCCTTTGCAGAGATTGTCTCACGATACTGTACCGTTGGTTTTTCTGTTGTTACTTCAACTTTGTACTTACTCTTTAACTTAGAGAGAATCAAGTCGATGTGTTGATCACCTACACCATAGAGTACCTGTTCGTGTGTCTCTTCGTTGTTAACTAGTTTAATTGTATGGTCTTCTAGCATCAGATTATGAATACCACTGGATAACTTATCTTCATCTGCCTTTGTCTTTGGATGAATTGCATATCCTAACATTGGATGTGGATATTCAATATCTGGATACTTAATAACTCTTGAACGTGTACACAGTGTGTCGTTTGTTTCTGTTGCTTGCAGCTTAACAACTGCACCGATATCACCTGTAAATAACTTACCTACACCAATCTGATACTTACCATTGATAACGTAGATTTGGTTAACTTTTTCTGTTACGTCCTTCTTGGAGTTATATACTTGGCTATCACTATTGAGGACACCACTCATTACCTTTAAGTAAGAAACCTTACCTACAAATGGGTCAACGATCGTCTTGAATACAAATGCACTAAGTGCTTCGTTTTCGTTTGTTTCCATGTCGATTGTATCGCCCTTGAGTGTTTCAGCTTGAATTCTTCCCTTTTCTGCGTAGCTTGGGAAGTATTCGGTAATTAGGTCTAACAAACGTTCAATACCTGTTTGATTCTCTGCACTACCACAGTATACAGGACGAATATCACCATTACGTACACCAATACGTAATCCCTTGGCTAGTTCATGTTCATCAAATGTTTCCCCTGAGAAGAATTTCTCCATGAGTTCATCATCAGTCATTGCGATAGCTTCAGCGATTTCATTGTAGTAACGTTCTACTTCACCAATTAAAGCAGATGGTACTTCCTTGGCTGTATTGCGATCATTGTAATACCATGCTTTACGACGCAAGATATTGACAGATCCTACAACTACACCATTTTCAATAATTGGCACTTCAAATGGAATGACTGACTTACCGAACTTATCACGAATGCTAGTATATACTGCATCGAAGTTTGCATTTTCTACATCCATCTTATTGATAAAGAAGATGGTAGGAATCTTTTGTTTAGAAACTGCTTCACGCCATGCGCGTTCTGTACCAGCTTCAATACCTTCTTTTGCGTTTACAACAATCAAGGCATTATCGCCCATCATTAAACCAGTCGCTTCCTCACCTGCATAATCCATATAGCCCGGTGTATCGATAAAGTTGATCTTCTTATCTTTCCATTCTACAGGTGCGATATGGCAATATACTGATGTACCACGCTTTCCTTCTTCAGGATCGTAATTCAGAGCTGTTGTGCCATCGTTATTCTTTCCATAACGTTCAATTGCCTTTGTAAAATATAGGCAGGCTTCAATGACAGAACTCTTACCAGCGCCAGAATGTCCTAGCACAACTACATTTCTTACTTCATTTGCTAAATAGTCTTTCATTGTCGGCCTCCTACTTTAAAATATCTTTCAAATCTGATAAGCATTCTTTACGTACATAATGAATTGCTAAATTACCATCAAAATCCTTCATTGTCTTATCTGCACCTTTTTCAAGCAGATACTTTACCAATTCTGGAATTCCAATATATGCAGCGCGCATCAATGCTGTACAACCCTTATTATCAGCCTTATTGATATCTGCACCGTTATCTACTAAATCTTTAATTTCATCTAACTTATATGCATTTACTGCTTCCATTAATGCTGTACGACCCTGTTCATCTACTGCATTTACATCAGCGTTCTTAGAAATTAAGTACTTTACTGTGTCACTATGACCAAGTAATGAAGCTCTCATTAAAGCTGTTCTACCCTTATTATCGTGGGCATCAATATTTGCGCCCGCATGAATTAACATACGGCAAATATCTGTGTGACCCTTCTTAGCGGCACCCATTAAAGCTGTCTTATTATTTTTATCTCTAGCTCTTGTATCCGCACCATTGTCTAATAAGAAACGTACGATTTCAGTGTAACCACGTTTTGCACTTCTCATTAACGCTGTACGTCCATCACCATTTGCGATATTGATGTTTGCGCCCTTAGAAACCTGTGCACATAACTTCGCAAAATCACCACTGGCTGCTGCTTCAAAAAAGTCTAAATTTGTCTGATCCATAATCGTTTTCCTCCTGTATGATTATCAGAAATTAGTTACAAAAAAGGATGGGCATTATATGTCCATCCTAAAAACCATTTTCACAGAGAACCCGTCAAAAACCTCCCCACCTGGGGTTTGTACAATCTCATATTGTATATCAAAAAGAACATGCTTCGTAGTCATGCTACATCATCTCCATTCTCTTAATCAATACACTTCGTGTTCCTGTAACTACATAATACCGCAATTTTATTTCCCTGCAATATTGTTTGTTTATCTTTTGCCAACTTTTCGTGTGAATTCATGAAAATAATGTAAACGTTTACATATTCTATTTAAGAATCTGAATCTTTGTATATGGAATTTCAATTCCATTCTCTCTAAACGCAACGAGTAAAGCTTTGCGAATCTTTGATGCGGTTTCTACACTCTTACCTAGTGACTTTGTTGTAAATGGAAAACGAATCTGAATACCACTGTCTAAGAACTCATTTACCGTAATATTAATTGGTAAATTCTTTTCTTTTGCTTCTGCACTTCTAGTATCGATGACGCCATCTGTATTTACTACAACATCAGTAATCACTCTCTCCAATTTATCGATATCCGTATGATACGCAACTGATAAAACTAAATAGCGAATATATGTCTTCTGTCCAAATGCTTTATCTTCTACAATTGCAGAGTTCATCGTACTATTTGGCACAATGATTTTTGTATTTTCAACTGTATTTAAAATCGTATGACGGAATGTGATTTCAATCACTGTGCCAGAGATATTCTTTTCAGGAAGATTTACCATATCTCCCACGTGAAATGGTTGATAGATAACAATGAAGAACCCGGCGATAAAGTTACCGAACGTTTCCTGTGCAGCTAAACCAACAACAACCGTCATAACACTCGTTGCACCTAGTATTGCTGTAGAAACGCTCTGTAAAGGTTTCACATTCATCAAGATAGCGAATGTCGCAATAACGTAAATCACTGTACGTAAAATCTTTAAAAGATACTTAAATGGCATACTAGCCCTAGCATCTTTCTTCATCGCATGATCAACTAGTTTTTCCAATATCGTTGAAAATATCTTTGCGATAATCACTGTAATTAAAAATGTAATGATAAATCCTACAGCTCCATTTTCAAAAATAGTATTTCCAAACAAAAACACACTATTTTCTTTTACAATGTTTCCCATCATTAACCTCACTTCAATAAATCACTATATTCCTTATATTCAGGCATATACATTCTGATGATATCATAAAATCGTTTCGAATGGTTCGCTTCTAGGATATGTGCATACTCATGCAATAAAACATAATCTAAACACACAACAGGAAAGTGAATCAATCTTGATGACAAGCTAATGTGATGCGTCATTGGAGAGTAGGATCCCCATCTACTTGTCATATACCTTAGAGTAATATTTGGAAGTCTTCTATGATTGAAAAGACAGATATGATTATCCCAATCTTTACGTCTTTCTTCCACCATTAGCTTCAATTGAAGATTCCCTGTATGATAGAAGATTTCCTGAATATTATCATCATTCACCTCGGGGAGATAGAATATAATTTTATCCTCTTCAACCGACATAAATTTCTGTTTAGAGCAAATAAATTCAACCGGATATACCTTTCCTAGCCAGCACGCTTCCTTACGGTCAGTACCGTCTAAAAGATAACGATTCTTTTTCTTTTCTTTTTTACTTACTTTGATAATCCAATCTTGTTTCTCAAGGATGAAGGATAGAATTTCCTGCTCACTGACATAACGTGGGCAGGTAACGAATAATGTTCCATCATCTTTTACACGTAAGTACATTCTCTTATTCCGCTTGTGTTCAACTACGAGATTTCGCAGTTCACCACCAACATTTATTTGTCTCATGTATATTTAATACCTCTATTTGCAATTTAGCCAAAAATATATATTGTTTATTATTTTTGGATATGATAATATATTTTAGCACATGGCGGCTATGGTGAAGTTGGTTAACACACTGGATTGTGGCTCCAGCACTCATGGGTTCGAGTCCCATTAGTCGCCCCATATAGTAAAAATTCCGTTGAATAACGGATTTTTATTTTTTTATCATGGATAAAGAGACTTTAAATATTCCGTCACTTTCGAATCCTGTTCTAGTGTAGATTTATCTGGTTTATAGGAATCTGCTGATGGAAATAATCTGATTTCACCTAACGAAGAAGCTAGAGAAAGATAATCAATATCCGTTTGATTGATTCCAAGTTCAATAAAATATGGAACCTTGGTTGATTGTTCGTCTTTCAACGATAGTCCTTTATGGTCTTTAATTGATATTACTTCTGCATGTCGTATCAGTATCCCTGTAATTGGTATTTCTTTCTTCTGTGAGATTGAAACATGGATATCTGCATACATCCCTTCTTCAATACTACCTAGTGAAGATACATTTGTTTCTAATGTAAATATGGTCATTCCTTCTTGAAGTTTTGTGATTGCTAGATCACGAACTTCCTTTTCGTTATACAACATATCTTTATAAAACATAGAACCCTTTGGTATCATTCCTTGAATCGATGTATATTTACCAATAATATCTGCTTTTTCATTCCATGTATATGCTTGCATATACTTCTCTGGAATTTGAATCATTGTTAGATCTTCTGTTTTGATTTGTGTTCGTGGTGGAATATTATGTTTTGCGATATACGTTGTTTTTAAATTGATTGTTTTTGCAAGATAATATCGAAATGCAACTACATTCCCTATAACACACGAGCATAGTATTATTACAATAATTCCTGTTCTTTTTATTTTTCTCATTCAATTACCCTCAAACTTATATATGTTTCTTGAAGGTATTTTCCATAAAAAAAATTCCCAAGCATATGCTCAGGAATTTTAAACTAACCTACATGTTCAGCAAGATATGTTTTAATTGTTTCTCTTTGGGCTGGCTTACTTGGTTTGCACTGTTCTACTTGTGCTTCACCAGCAAGTAACTTAGAAGCCATCGCAGCGCAACCTGGGTTACCACAAGCACCGCAGTTATATCCAGGTAATAAAGCTGTTAACTCTTCCTTACGATTGTCTTCCTTCACATAGAACTTAATAGAAGCAAACGCTAGCACACCACCTAAGACTGCACCTAAAACTAACATCAAGCCGAAGCCTTTTAACATTGCGACTACCATTATTCCTCCTCTGTTTTTTGTGGAGCTTGGCGAACACTACATTCGCTGATACCACATGCAGAACACTCTGCCTTCAGGTCTTCACAACCTTCAGGCTTTGGTGTTTTCTGATTTAACCTTAATAGCCATACATTTAGGGCAAAGAAACCTACAGCTAATAAAGCCGCAACAACGATTCTAAGCACGGCTTATACTAATCCAGCAAATGCAGAGAATGCAATTGCCATAATTGCTGCACAAATGAAAGCGATAGGATTGCCCTGGAATGCCTTCGGAATATCATTTTGATTTAAACGTCTACGGATTGTTGCAAAGATAACTAGCATCATCATAAAGCCAGCAGGTACTGCGATAGAATTTACCATTGTTTGTGCCAATGTATACTTCTGTGTAATGTTATCCATTGCTACGTAAAGTACTGCACAGTTTGTTGTAATAAGTGGTAAGTAAATACCTAATGACTTATACAGTTCTGGTGAGAACTTTTTAACGAACAATTCAACAAACTGAACGAATGCTGCAATCAATAAGATGAAGCAAATTAGTTCCATAAACTCTAGTTCAAATGGAACTAAGATAAAGTGATAAAGTCCCCATGCAAGAATGGATGCACCGAAGATAACAAAGATAACGGCAAGACCCATACCTACTGCAGATTCAAGTTTTGTAGATACTCCCATAAATGGACACATACCTAAGAACTTCGTAAGAATAATATTGTTAATCAGTAATCCACTGATCAAGAGTGTAAATAAATTCATTATTTAGCAGCTCCTTTCTTCGCTGGCTTAGCAAGATAGTTCTTGTAAGCAGCTACACCAGCAGCTAAACATGCAAATGTGATAAATGCACCAAACTGCTCTGTGAACATTGGAATTTCAAATCCTTCTGGAATAATTCTAAATGCAAATACTACATTGTTTGTAAATGGATTTGAGAAAGATAATCCACCAGTACCTAATAACTGTCTGATAAGTGACATTGCAAGAAGTGCAAATGTATAAGCACAACCTTGTTGTAATCCATCAACGATAGATTCAAGTACTGTATGCTTGCATGCATATGCTTCAGCACGTCCTAAGATAATACAGTTTACAACAACTAAGTCTAAGAATGCACCTAAAGCTGTAAATAGACTTGGTGTATATGCATGCATAAACATAGAAACGATAGTAACTAATGTCGCAATAATAACGATATAAACTGGAATGTGAATATCATCCGGTGTGATTGGTGCAATAAGTGATACTAAGATATTGGATAAAGTTAATACGATAATTACCGCAACACCCATACCAATCGCACTGTTTAAACTTGTTGTAATTGCTAATGTTGAACAGATACCTAAGTAAGTTGCGAATACTGGGTTCTCTGTTGCTAATCTAGAGAAGAAGCCTTGACCTTTAATTTTCTTTTCGCTCATACCTTCCTCCTTACTTTGTTGCAGCCTGTAAGGCTGTTGTAATCATTGCTCTGAGTGATGTACTTGTAAATGTTGCTCCTGTTGTTGAGTCTACCTTACTTTCAAGTGTGACTCCCTTGTACTTCTCTAACTCAGCTGCTTTTGTTGCTTGGTCGCCTACGCTCTCTGTATCGCCAAACTTTGTAACTTCAATACTCTTTACAGACTTACTTGCTACATCTACTGTGACTGTTGCTTCATTTACCCCTTCAAAACCATGTGCTTTACATGCATAGATGGCTGTTGTTCCATCATTGCTTGTTTCTGAACACTCTGCTTTGTTGTCTTTGAAGTCTTCTTTACCTAACGCTACTGCGGAAGCAGACTTTAAAGCGGTCGCAATCATTGCGCGTAGTGACTTGCTTGTAAATGTTGCTCCTGTTGTTGCGTCAATTTTACTATCTGCAGTTGCACCAACATATTTCTTAAGTTGTTCTTCTGTAGTAGCTTGATCACCAACTTCTTCCGTATCACTAAACTTAGTAACCGCAATGGATACAACCGTCTTCTTCGCTACATCAATTGTTACTGTAGCTTCGTTAACACCTTCGAATCCCTTTGCCTTACATGCATATACTGCAGTTGTGCCATCATTACTTGTCTCTGTACACTCTGCATTATTTTCGCTAAAGTCCTCAGCACTTAATGCTACTGCTTCTGCAGGTTTATCATCCTTCTTTGGCTCTTCAGCAACTGTTGGAGTCTTTGCTACTAAACTAGATCCAACAAGAAGAACTGCCACTAAGAATGCACACATTGCAATAACTGCTTTACGCGCAATCTTTGCCGCATCCTTAATCTGACTACCATCTAGCAACTGATCAATTGCAGGCGTTAACATATTCATAATTAAGACAGAGTATAATGCACCATCTGGTAAGTTAGACTTCCAACGAATAATCAATGTAAGAGCTGCAGCACCTACCGCAAATACATATCTACCTGGAATTGATACTGGTGAAGTAACTGGATCTGTTAACATGAACACACCAGCGAATAATACACCACCCGCTAATACATTAACGATTGCATATTCAATACCTGCACCATGCATTAAACCAACAATGAGAGATACTACGAATACTGTTACGATATATGTCACTGTCAAACGATAGTCAATAATACGTCTAGCAATGAGATATACTGCAACGAGAATTAACAATAATGCGCATGATCCACCGATAACACTCTGATAGTTACCTAAGAACATACCGGATAAGTTACCAAATTGACCTAATACATTTTGCAATGCACTGCCATCAACTACCCAACCATATGACTTCATGGCTGCAAGTGGTGTAGCACCTGTTTGTATATCAGCCGCAACACTTGCGCTAAATGAGTTCATGATAATTGCTTCCGCAAATGCTGCTGGGTTAAATATGTTCTGACCAAATCCACCAAATAACATCTTACCAAACAAGATTGCAATTGCAGTCGCAATGATAATTGCGTAAAAACTAACATTAATTCTTGTGATTAATGGAATAATTAAACCTGTTACCCAACCATAGGAATGTAACAATTCTTTTGCAATGTCCTTCTTCTTTCTTGCAAGTAAGTACAATGTTTCAGTACACAATGCAGTTACTACAGAAGCGATGGACAGTAGAATAACACGAATGCCTAAAGAAGCACCGCCTGTCACTCCATACCAGATTGCAGAAGCAACTGTCACAACAACCAAAGCTAAGCTAAGTTCCAACATAATACCTGTTGTAGATTGTTTAGCCGCATAGTTAGGCGATACTTTATATGAAAATTTCATTTTTCTTGCCTCCTATTTCTTTGCCTGTGCTGCTAGTTTTGCACGTACAAATGTCTTTGCACGTCTAACATTCTCAGTTACTTCAATCTTAGATGGACATACATATGTACATAGACCACATTCAATACAGTTCATTACATCTAAACGCATTAATGTATCATAGTCTACAGACTTATGTTCAGAAGCGATACGTACTGGTTGTAATCCAGATGGACATGTTTCCGTACAACGTCCACAACGTAAACAAGCAACTGTATCTGGCTTCTCATACTTCTGAATTGTAAGACCATTGTTCTGTGCCATTACTACAAATTGATCATTAGGAATTGCACGTCCCATCATTGGTCCACCAGCAAGTAACACTACATCGTCTACACCATCTTTGTATCCACCAACAGCATCGACAATATCATGTACCTTTGTTCCTACTGGAACATATACGTTCTGTGGATTCTTAACTGCATCACCCGATACTGTTAAGTACTTATGTGTAACTGGCATACCATTTACAATTGCATTACCAAACGCAATTGCTGTAGATGCATTGTTAACGATACATCCAGCTTCAATTGGTAACTTGTCATAGCGTTTGTTTGTTAACTGGTATACAAGTGTTCTTTCCCAACCCATTGGGTATACGTTAGGAACGATACGCACCTCGATTGGTGTACCCTTGAATAATTCTTGTAGTTGGGCAATCTGTTCCTTCTTATCTTCCTTGATTGCAACACAACCAGCCTTTGCATTACTTAACTTAAAGAACGCAAGTGTACCTACCTTGAGTAAGTCCATATTTTCTTCAATGTTCTTATAATCTGATGTTAAGAATGGTTCGCACTCAACCGCATTCACGATAAAGAGATCAACATTCTCTGGCTTTACATACTTTACGTAAGATGGGAATCCTGCACCACCTAAACCGAGCATACCCGATTCCTTAGCGAATGCATGTAATTCCTGCCAGCTTGCCTTTTCATAATCAAACTCCACAAACGCACGTTCTACTGTATGCTTGTGGTCATTTTGAATACGCAAGTGCTCAATCATTCCACCGCCAGCACCTAAGAACTTTTCGATACCTGTAACAGTACCGGAAACAGACGCAAAGAGTGGTAAATAGAATGCATCATTTCTTTCTGCTATCTTTTGTCCAATCTTAACTTCATCTCCAACTTGAACAAGTGGTTGGCATGGGGCAACACCGTTTACAAGTGGAATCCAAACAACATCTGGATCGATAGATTTCAATACTTCTTTATGAATCGTCCAATCCTTATGTCCATTTAAATGAAGCTTCATTGGTCCTGTAAATATTGACATAATTTTCTTTCCCTTCCTTATCTGAAATCACACAAAATTATAACATATTCCAGCGTTAACAGTAAGATGGCTTTTATGATATAGTTTAGATATGAAAAGAAAAATAACTAAATTATTAATCAGCGCATTAAGCGTTTGTACACTACTTGCTGGCTGTACAACAAAAGAGAGTAAAAACAGTGCCTCTAACACAACTTCAACCAATAGCGAAAGTCTAACCAAATATGAAAATGTGAGTTCTGATGTAGGCTTTGATACAATCTATAGTTACATGGAATATACAACGAATACCGAATCGGCAGCTGCTCATTTCAAGGATAGCACTACCCTACTTCGTTATTACAATCAGTTATTTGATATTTATAACGACTATGATGGCATCAACAACCTAAAGACAGTTAATGATAACGCTGGTATCAAACCAGTCAAAGTTGATAAACCGATCATTGACATGTTGCATATGGCAAAACAGTTCTATGATTACTCCAATGGCGAATTTGATATTACCATGGGTGCCCTTCTTAAGGTTTGGCATAAGTATCGTGAAGAAGGTATTAAACTCAACGCTGAAAAACAACTTGGTAATCTTCCATCAGAGGGAGAACTTACACAAGCTGCCGGTTGTAAGGGTTGGGATAATGTTGTAATAAACGACGAAGAAAGCACAGTATATATTACTCAGCCATGTCAATCATTTGATGTTGGTGGTATTGCAAAAGGATATGCAACAGAATTAGTTGCGGAAGAAGTTAGTCAACACATGCAAGCAGGTTACTTCAATGTAGGCAGAAACATCCGTACTGTAAATGATAAACCTGATGGAAGCACATGGAATGTCGCTATTGCTGATCCAGAAGGTGCTCTACCAAATGGACTTGCATTAATTTCTTCCAAGGGCTCCTTCTCCTTTGTTACAAGTGGAGACTATGAGCGCTTCTATATCGCAACAGATGGTAATAGTTATCACCACATTATTGATCCATCCACAAATTATCCCGCAACGCATTACCATAGTGTCACCATCTTTACAGAAGATTCTGGTGTCGCTGATTGCTTAAGTACAACACTATTTACACTTTCCATCGAAGATGGAAAGAGAGTACTAGAAGCATATAAGAAAGCAACAGGTAAAGAAGCTAATGCAGTATGGGTCATGGATCCAGCAAAGAAACAAGGTGATGGCAAAGAAACAAACGGCTATTATGTTGTAGCAAGTGAAGGCTTAAAAGACATTATTACTTATTAGACACAAAAAGCGATGAATCCATCGCTTTTTATATGATATCTCTTCCATCTTCTGGAAATGTTTTAAATAGATAAAGAATAAACGGTAATGAAATAATTGCAGTCATAATCTCGCTTACAGATTGTGCAGCTTCAATACCTGTTATTCCAAAACATGCATGCAAGATAATGACAGCAGGGATTAGAATTAGTCCACTTCGTAGCATCGCTAGAAATGTTGCAACGGCACTACGTGAAATTGACTGAAATAACATATTCCCATACATCGTCATCGGCATTAATACTAAAGATACACATTGGAAACGTAATGCCG
>CALBKL010000168.1 GCA_937895985.1 uncultured Solobacterium sp. | reverse complement strand
AGGTACAGATAACACATTTATCGGTTGGAAGGAAGATTTCTATCTATCCTACACAACCGGAACCAATGGACAAAAAGCAGCGGTCGCATATATCGATCAATTATTTGAAAATGAAACTTTACCAATTCATGTTGGTGGACACTCCAAAGGTGGTAACCTTGCGATATATGCCGCATGTCATTGTAAGGAATCCATCCGCAATCATATTACAAAGGTTTGGTCAAATGACGGACCGGGTTTTCAAGGTGAAATGTTACAGTCCCCTGCTTATCAAGCAATTCAAGATAAAATTACGCTCATTATTCCAGACTCTTCCATTATTGGAATCTTAATGAATAATGTTGATCCAAAAATTATCAAAAGCAATGTTAATAACGTACAACAACACGATGCCCTTACATGGATTGTAAAACGTAATCATTTTGAAAAAGCAGAATCATTATCCGCTAACTCCATATTTCTAAACAAAGCAGTTGATAAGTTTTTAGAAAATTTATCCGAAGATGAAGCAAAGATTGCAATTGACGCGATCTTCTCTATTCTAGAATCAACAGATGCTGAATCATTTTCAAAACTAAAAGAAGGTGGCTTTGATTCCTTGAAGGATATTATCTCTGCCCTTCAAAAATTACCACCAGAGAAATCATCCGTTATACTACGCCTGATTGGAACGATGATTTCAGATAGTGGTAACATACTTGCAAACGATTATATGTCAAAAGTGCAAGAACAATTCAACAAAGTAAAAGACTCATTTACCAAAAAAGACGAAAGGTGAGATTGATTCCTCACCTTTTTAAAATCCATAATCACCATTTACATATTGCTTTAATTTCTGTGTCAGTGTAGTTTCTCGTGGATGTAATTCTAACACTTGAATTCCACGTTTGAAAGCTTCAAGTTCACCCAATATGATCAGTGCTTTTCGTGCTCTTGTAACACCAGTGTATATAAGTTTTCTCTGTAACATGCCCGCATGTCTTCGCGTAATTGGCATAATCACAATTGGGTATTCACTACCTTGAGATTTATGAACACTAATGCAGTATGCAAGCGTAATATTAATCCAATTTTCTGGCTTATATTCAACAATAATTTCACCAAATTGACAGATAATCGTAGTCTTATGATCTTCCGCATGCTTTGCATCAATGATTTCCACTAATACACCTATATCCCCATTGTATACATCGTCATCCGGTTGATTCTTTAACTGCAGAATTTTATCACCCTCACGGAAAGTCATATATCCTGATTTTACTTCTGCTTTAGCCTTGGATGGTGGATTAAATGATTCTTGTAATGCATTGTTTAGATAATCAATTCCTGCTACCCCTGCATACATTGGAGATAATATCTGAATATCATCGATAGAATACCCCTTTTGCAAAGCATCATCAACCATCATTAAAAGATTGCAACGGATATCTTCTGGCATGCATGCAAAGAATTTTACATCATGATGATATTCTTCAACCACTACATTACCTGTGTTGATTGCATGTGCTAAATTTATGACATCACTATCAGATTGTTGACGATAGATGTGTTTTAATTCAATTAACGAGAATTCGTTTGATTGCATTAGATCTCGTAACACACACCCTGGACCAACACTTGGTAACTGATCTTTATCACCAATAATGCAAATCTTTTTAATTCTCTTACTCGCTAGCAACAAGTTGTAGAATAACCAGTTATCAACCATCGAGAACTCATCAATAATTAATAAATCTGCTAGGATAGGTTCTTCATCATTTTTTCCAAACGTATTTGATTCAAGGTCCCACTGTAATAAGG
>CALBKL010000167.1 GCA_937895985.1 uncultured Solobacterium sp. | reverse complement strand
ATTCTTTAGAGCATTTGCAGGTTTTTGTGTTTTGGAGATTGCATTTGCTAGACGATAGATAGAATTATCTACCTCTGCTAGCACTAATGTAATCTGTTTTACTTTCTGAAATTGGATGTACGCTTCATCGATACGTGACGATGTACCCTCCAGACCGTATGGCACTTCTATACTATCAGGTTGGTGGTAGATAATATTTGGAACTTCAACACCCATAACACTACGATATGTGAGTTTGATTGAATCATCTACTTTAATCTGTTCTGTGATAGCAGTAATCATACCACTCGACATATTTGCCTGTTGCAGTAAGTAGTATCCAGTTTGATAGGCACTAGTAATCTGTTCACGTAGAATCTTTACCTTCTCTACCTGAGACATCATTTCACGAATCAAGATATTACGCTTACGATCCATTAATTCAAAGCCGTTTTGAGCAAGACCCAGGGATTTGCGGGCTTTGATAAGATTACCCTTTGTCGCAACTGCCTGCGCTGCCATAACTACTCTTCTCCTTTAATAATTAACTGAATCGTATGCTCAGCGTGTTCAGAGTCGTAGTTAGCTTCAATAATTTTTGGATCAAGACGATCTAACGCTTCCTTAGGAAGTAAGGATAGTAATGCCCAACCAAGTCCAAGTGTTTCTTTCATAGAACGATTGACACGATATCCCTGTCCTAGGAATATAGATTCAAATCTCTTACCAAACGCAATATATTGTTTATCTAATGGAGATAATTCATCTTCACCGATAACACTTGCTAGAGATCTTGCGTCCTGCACTTTTGCATAACATGCAAATAACTGGTTTGCAACATCTTGGTGGTCTGCTCTTGTATAACCTTCACCAATACCATCCTTCATCAAACGAGATAGTGATGAAAGAATACCGATTGGTGGATTAATGTTATTGAGATATAAGTCACGATCCAATACAATCTGACCTTCTGTAATATAACCAGTTAAGTCAGGTACTGGATGAGTAATATCATCATTAGGCATAGTTAAGATAGGAATCTGTGTAACAGAACCTTTTCCACCTTTGACGATACCTGCTCTTTCATATAGAGAAGCCAAATCAGAATACATGTATCCAGGGAAACCTTTACGTGAAGGAATTTCACCCTTAGAGGATGAGAACTCACGTACAGCTTCACAATACGCTGTCATATCCGTCAAGATAACAAGAACGTTCATATCACATTCATATGCAAGATATTCAGCAGCTGTTAATGCACAACGTGGAGTCATAATTCTTTCAAGGATTGGGTCATCAGATAAGTTAATAAACATACATACCTTATCCATTACACCTGTCTCTTCAAAAGAACGTCTAAATGTATCTGCTACGTCATTCTTAACACCCATTGCGCCAAACACGATACAGAAGTTTTCCGCATCTTGTCCTGTAAGTGACGCTTGTCTAACAATCTGGCTAGCAAGCTTATCATGTGGTAAACCTGAACCAGAGAAAATAGGTAATTTCTGTCCACGAATTAAAGTATTTAATCCATCAATTGCTGAGATACCTGTATTGATGTAGTTACGTGGATATTCACGAGAAACCGGGTTTAAAGGCTTTCCGTTTACATCTTCATATTTGTTGATATATACAGGACCTAGATTATCAATTGGATCACCTACACCATTAAATGTACGCCCAAGAATTTCTTTGGATACACCTAATACCATTGGATGTCCTAATAACTTTGTTTTTGTATTGGTTTTACCTAATCCATCTGTTCCTTCAAACACCTGAATGATGGCACGTTCCCCTTCAATCTCAACAACTCTACCCTTACGTCTTGAGCCATTATTTAAAAGGATTGATACCATTTCTTCATTTGAAACATTCTTTACATGATCCAATGCAACAAGAGAGCCTTGGATTTCATCTAAACCTAATAACTGTAAACTCATTGAAATCCTCCTCTCTTATTGAATTGACGCTAAAGCCGCATCAATCTTTTCATTGTATGTATCAAGTAAAGCTAAATTGTTATTTGGTACATCATATTTCATCTTGATAACTTCATCAAATACACCTGTCTGTGTCATGAGAGATACAGGAATATGCTTTTGAACATATGGTGTACATGCTTGTCTTAAGTAATGAATTACCTTTAACATCTTGTATTGTTTCTCAAGAGAAACATAAGTATCTTCTGGATGGAAAGAGTTTTGTTGGAGATATCCAACACGTACGACACGTCCGATTTCTAGTGTTAACTTTTGATCTTCAGGTAATACGTCAGAACCAATCAACTTAACGATTTCCATTAACTGTGCTTCTTCATGCAAAATAGACTGCATCTCTTGGCGTAAGTCAATAAAGTCATGTGCTACATTCTTATCATACCAACGTGTTAAATCATCGATATATTCAGAGTAACTATCTGTCCAGTTTACAGCTGGATAGTGACGCATATATGCAAGTGATTTATCTAAGGCCCAGAAACTACGTACGAAACGTTTTGTATTCTGTGTAACTGGCTCTGAGAAGTCACCACCCTGTGGTGATACTGCACCGATTAAAGTAACAGAACCCTTCTTACCAGATAACGCATCTACCATACCTGCACGTTCATAGAACTGTGCGATACGTGATGGTAAGTATGCTGGGAAGCCTTCTTCTGCAGGCATTTCTTCCAATCGACCAGAAATTTCACGTAAGGCTTCAGCCCAACGAGATGTAGAGTCGGCCATAAGCGCCACATGATATCCCATATCACGATAGTATTCAGCCATAGTAACACCTGTATAGATAGACGCTTCACGTGCAGCTACTGGCATGTTTGAAGTGTTTGCTATCAATACCGTACGGTCTAACAATGGCTTGCCAGACTTAGGGTCAATTAATTCTGCGAATTCTTCTAGAACCTGTGTCATTTCATTTCCACGTTCACCACAACCTACATAGATGATGATATCCGCATCACACCACTTGGCAATCTGGTGCTGAAGCATTGTCTTACCTGCACCAAAGCCTCCAGGAATCGCAGAAGATCCACCCTTAGCAATTGGAAACATTGTATCGATAACACGCTGTCCTGTAATCAAAGGAATTGAGATTGGTTCACGCTTAATAATTGGACGTGGGTTACGAATCGCCCACTGCTGCATAAGTTTCACTTCAATTTCTGTCTCATCAAAGTCGTTCTTTACAACAAGTAATACATCATTAACAGTATACTCACCACTTGGAAGTGCCTTTACAACCGTACCATTTAAACCAACTGGAATCAAAGAACGGTGTTCAATCAATGATGTCTCTGGAGTTGTAGC
Organism: uncultured Solobacterium sp.; assembly: GCA_937895985.1. The sequence goes on along the minus strand of CALBKL010000167.1, from coordinate 7,591 downwards.
GAAAATCTGTCCTTCTTTAACAGTATCGCCTTCCTTGACTAACATCGTAACATTCCACTTCTTTTCAAGATCTAATGCAGGTACAGATTTACCTTCCGCTATGAAGGCACCCTGTTCCTTAGCAATCTCATCTAGTGGTCTTTGAATACCATCATAGATATTACGTAAGATACCAGGTCCTAATGTAGCGTTTAACAAATGACCCGTTCCTTTAACTGGTTCATTTGGTCTTAATCCTGTTGTAGATTCATATACCTGAATCATTGTTTTATCTTCATCAACACGGATTACTTCACCTAGAAGTTCCTTCTCACCAACATACACCATCTCACGCATGGAGAAAGATTTCGTGTTGATGACGGAAATAACTGAACCATTAATCGAATAAATTACATCACTCATGATTGTCACTTCCTTCCGTAATGATGAATCCAGAATGTTCACGGAATAAGAGACGTGCTTCTTCAAGTTTCTCACTCAAATCGCAACGATATTCCAAACGATTTTCCAAATCCGAATATGTAAATCCACCAAAGCGGAAATATCCAGTTTGAACATTCGCTGTAATATTTTTCTCTTTTAATAATTCATTGAACAATTCTTCATCTTGTTTTCTAACTGTAAAGATACCTGTAGGGGTAACCTTAATCAGATTAATATTCTCTACAAGATATTCTTTATATTGGCTAGACTTAACAAAGTCTTCAATCTTCTTACTAGCACCTTCTAGCAATTGATTAATAAAATCCATACGAAGCTTTAACAAATCGTGCTTGATCTTTAAAGTTTCTTGAGATAGCTGTGAAGAAGCACTTAAACGTAAATCGTTTGTTTCTTTTTCAAGATAGGCTTCTGTTTCCTTCTTTAGTCCTACTATGAAGTAATTCAACTGTTCATCGTGCATCATTTGAATTTCCTTCATAACAGTTTCTTCTACTAAAGTAGATTGGTTCAGCATATCGGATTTAATGGATTTGATTATCTTCTCTTCAAATTCTTCCATTGCTCACCTCTATAGTTTTACGCCAATTGCCTCACTGATATAACGGTCAATTGTTTCGCCAATCTTAGCGGAACCATGACGGTCAGAAATCTCAGTAATTAATGGACGTTGTAATACTAATTTCTTTCTTGCGACAACATCAGCAACCTGTTCCATCGCTTTGGTTGTCATTAAGACAATCGCAATATCTGGATCAGTAATTAACTGATTAAGTTTATCTAATATTTCTTGACGTTCATGTAATACGATGCCTTCAAATCCAGCAAGACGCATTCCCATTAACGTGTCGGTATTATCACTAATACAATATGCTTTCATGCAGCTTCCTTAGAGTGCATTGATAATCAAGATAGAAATTAGCAAACCGTAAATCGCTACACCTTCACCAAGGGCAACGAAGATAATAGCACGACCGAAGTTATCTCCATTTTCAGAAACAGCACCGATAGCAGCTGGAGCAGCAGAAGCAACGGCTAAACCTGCGCCTAAGCATGCACCACCGACAGAAAGACCTGCAGCGATAAATCCTAAACCTTTTGCTAAATCACCTGTAGCAGCAGTCTTACTAGCCTCTTCAGCTAAAGCAGTATATGAGTGAGCTTGGAATAATAATACAACTAAGAATACGCCAGCAAAAATTGCAACCTGAGCAAGAATTCTTGTCTTAGCGTTTGTAGTATTGATTCCTTTACGTAATAGAATCCATAATGGTCCAACAACTAAAATAACAGCAATTAATGGTAATAAAATTTCTTTTGTAGATAATAACATGATTTTTCCTCCTAAGTGTTTTATTCTGCATCTTCGGCAGTATATGCCTGATATTTAATTCCACCACCGTTATAATAACGGCTAAACATTTCATAGTATTCCAAACGTAATGTCTGAATACCAACGATCAAACCTTCTAACGCCATAACGAAGATATTACCAAGTACTGCAATGATAATCCCTGCATTACCTGTCATCTTTACTAGCGTCATTACAACAAGCATCATGCCTGCATGGCTTAATACGAAACCACCAACACGCAGATATGACATGGAGTTTGTTACAAAACTCAACAGTATTTCAAATGTTTCAAAGAAACTCATCAGGAAGTAATTTCCCCATCCATCTTCAGGTTTAAATGAGTGTCCTTCAAACTTTCTTTCAAAAGCTTCCTTCATCATAAATAAGATGATTGGAACAACAATAAATGGAACAACAAACAATGGTTTTAGTACATTCACCTTAGCTATAGCTAGTAACACAGCAGCCACAATAATAAATCCATAGAATACAAATCCTGCCACACCATTTTGTGAGAACAAGAATTCAGCCCACTCTTTCTTACGAGCACGATTCCACATATTCATAATCATCGTAACTAAGATAAGTACTGCACCAATCGCAATCGCACCAATTAGAAGCACCATCGTACTGGATGAAGCCATCACTTCAAATAACTTGTCTCTTACACCAAATAAAGATTGATGTACTGGATTTAGAAGTGTTTCATGTCCAAAAACAGATCCAAACAAGAAGCCAAAGATGGATGATGTAATACCAACTCTACCAACAATACCAAATAGCTTGCCCTTCTTTTCGAATAAGAAACCAAGAATCATCAGTACAAGTCCTTGGCCAAAATCGCCAAACATGATACCAAACAAGATACAATACGTGATTCCAATAAAGATTGTTGGATCAAAATCATCATATGCAGGTAGTCCATACATCTCGATAAACAATTCAAATGGTTTAAAGAACCAACTATTCTTTAATAGCGTTGGACACTTAATATCTTTTACTTCACTTGGCTCTTTGATTCTAAAGTCAACCGGCAAACCATTAAAGGCCGCTTTATATGTTTCAACGTCAGAAGCCTTTACAAATCCACTAAGGATTTGTTTCTGGTCTAGCACTGCAACATATGGATACATATTGCAGATAGAACTTTGACGTACACAATAGGAATACATATCAACCATCTTTATACGGCATTGTTCTACTCTTTCCTGAATATCAAACTTTGGAATTGTGATTGGTTCAAAGAATAAGCTCTGGAAAATCTTGAAAGCTTTAGCAGCGTAAGTATCACTTGTTACATATACAAGCCACACATATTGTGCTGTGGAATGTAAACGATGTAATACAAACATCTCTTCACGATACAAGGATAACTTCTTAAAACTATCCATCGGTAATCTACCAAAACCAAAGTTTAGATAGTTACATGCATGCATCTTTTCAAAGTTTAATACACTTAATTCTTTTAAAGCCTTCTCATCATCAGGCGATAATGTTTCACTTTGTGCAACATTATCTAAACCAAACTCTTCGTTTAATTCTTTAATATATGCTTCAATTTCAGCATTGGTATAACTAGATGCAATCTTTTCTTTTACATTCAAATCACATCCAACTGCATGCGCAATACTCTTAAATGTCTGTACATAATCCTGATAAGGATTTTCTGTACTAATGACGCTTCCATTGTTATCATCATTGATAATTTTGGTTGCTATCACTGGCTGTACCAGACCTGTGTTCATCCCCGCTAGTAACATCGCATCTCGATGCTCTGGGTCTGTGCATGCACTGATGAACTTCATTTTTTCTATAGCCATGTGCAATCCTTTCTTAATAAATCAGCAGAGCTTTCACACGCTCTTGTGGAATCTGATATCTTACACTTTCGATAATATCAATAACATTCTGAATCTCAATATCTGCTAGTAATACATATGCTAGTAGCGATAGATTCGGATCGGTATCAGTACGAATGAAATGTGCACTCATATTGAACGCAATACGTTGTGCATAATGTTCAATATAAAGAAATTTCTGATTTGATAGATACGCTTTATATCTTGATTTCTCTAAGCGCTGAATCACTTGTTCTGCAGTATCATTGTCAACCATGTCGTATAAATCTTTCATACGAAAGAAACAACAATAGTCTGCTAGCATCTGCTTAATAAATTCCTTAGAAACAGTAAAATACTTCTTCAAACGATAAATGATTGCGATATTTTCTAACTCAATACGAGATAAGATAATTTCCTTCATCTTTTCCTTTGAAGTTGTATTAGAATACTTCTCAATCGTTTCTAGACACGTTGCGTAATATCTAGTACGTAAGGAATGTTCCAAATTGATAAAATCCATATCCTCTAAGGATTTTTGTTCATACTTCTTTAATACATCATAATAAGAAGTATCTTTTAATAACGCCAATACATCTTGAAAGGAAGCACTATCTGCCAATTTCTCCAATGGAAACGAAGTATAGCTCCCGATATATAGCGGTAACTTAGAAATCATATTTTGGCGTAATATCTCATTGTCTTGGTCAGATAGTGAATGTAATTTCATTAAAATTAATTCAATTTCTGTTTCCATGACCGCAATATGTCCAAAATGTTTTGCGTTATCATCCGCATAGCGAATCAACTTTGCAAATCGATTGAATACACCTGTACGAAGTAAAACCTCTAACTGGCCACGATGAATTGACTTTGGATTAATTCCCTCCAAAGATTCTTTATAAAGAGGTTGACTTTGTAAAAATATCGCAATATCACCAACCGTCTTTCTTTGTAACATCGTTGCGTAATCAACAGGTTTCAAATGTTCTGCAAGCATCGCTCTCGCCTTAGCGGTAATCGCATTACTTGATTTGCTCATTCGCTACTCCTGTTCTCTTTTTCCAACAGTATAATCCGCAATCATTTGAATCCAGCGTTCCTTATTTGCGTTAAACATGTCAGTGATACGCTTTGATTCTTTCTCATACATTGCTTTTGCTTCTGCTTGTTCCTTCTCATGAGTCGTACGAATTTCTTCACGCATTGATTTAACCTGTGCCTCTACGTTGGCCCAAGCCTCATCCGTCAGTTTCTTTTTCTCCTGCTCAATTGCCTGCTTCAATTTGTACTTCAATTCATGGGCATTATTAATCTTATTGCGAGTTTCTTCATCCATCTTAATAAGATCTTGAATCACTTCTATTTCCATAGTTACCTCCCATAAACATTAGCGCCTTAATTATAGTACTTTCCATCAAAAAATTATAGTTGATTCAACGATAAAACATACTAACTCTGCCTGATTTTTTATATTTTGAAAAAGAAAGCAGTTACAAAAAAGACATCCACTACAGTAGATGTCCAGTTTCATTTCAATTCATTTGTAAGATATTCAAATAGCGCAACACATCCCTTTTCAATTTCATGATACGCCGTATCGAAATCGCCACTATACCAAGGATCAGAAATTCCTCTACGAATCCCTGTATATTCTAGCAATAGATGTATCTTTCTATCTGGATCATTATGAAACATTTCTTGCATGTTGCGGATATTCATCTCATCCATACCGATTAACAGATCATAATATGCATAATCCTTCACAGTGATTTGACGAGCTCGTTTTTCATCGCAGTTCATACCATGTTCATATAGTTTCTGTTTCGCAGCATGATATACCGGGTTACCCCTACCATTCCATATTTCTTCCGAACTAGTCGCAGCAGAAGCTATCTCAAATTTATCACTAACACCAGCATCACTTACTAGTTTACGAAAGATATACTCCGCCATAGGCGAACGGCAGATATTTCCATGACAGACAAATAATATCTTTATTGTCATAGTATACTTACTCTTCTCCTGTATAAGTCCTCTTGTAATATTCCCTACAGAAAATAGAAGTAAAGATAAATACAATCATTGAAATGATGATACCAGCAAATAGATAAGAATTTATGAAACTTGCAATCACAGCAACTACCAGCAATAAATCTTCTGCAATTAAAAATGCTTGACGTTTAGACATTAATTCAATCTGACGGCATCTTTCATCATGCATCTCATTATATAAACGCATCAAATCTTTTTCATTCTTCATTGCTTTATAATTCTTAGCAATATAACACACAGATGCCACGATTATTACAATAAATAGGCCCGTATAAAAACCATCCATATAGTTAGCAACGTGACTATCTGTATATGATTTCGTCAGATATCCTAATTTATTTGCAGTAAGAAGCAATACTGAACATATTGCAATCACTATCCAAATATTTGTATATTTTTGTAATTCTTGTTTTGCCTTTAATAATTTCTTGTCCATGTTTATTCCTCTTCCTCTAATTCTGTAAAATCAAATACTTCTTCAATACTTAATGAAAATTGCTTTGCAATCTTATACGCTAGCGGTAATGATGCAGTATACTTCCCTACTTCAATTGAAGTTATCGTCTGTCTCGTCGTACCAACCAAATCCGCAAGTTCACCCTGAGATAACTTATGTTCCTTTCTGAGTTCCTTTATTCTATTTTTCACCTTTATGCTCCTATCTGATATATCGATATATACGCAAAGTTTGCTTTGCATTTAAAGTATAGTTAACTTTGCATATTGTGTCAAGTATACTTTGCAAGAAAATGATAATTAAAAGCATCTTTGTATTAGTACATTGATGCTTTTCATTTTATATTACTTAATTATTCTCGTTATCAATTTTTAAATGAAGATATGTTTTATTTTGTTCACTATTATTACTGTTTTTAAAAGTCTTAAATTTAAATCAATTAAAAATCAATTTCATACTCAAATGATCTCTGAGATTCTTGATTTACTTCTGCAACTATTGATGTACGACTTTCAAATCTCATTGCTTTAATTGCTGCATCGATTTTAACTGCGTCATTTGTTTTGATTCCTGAAGATTCAATCAATTTAATCTCCATTTTCTTATGTGTTATAGGCGCCTCATTCATTCTTAATTCAATTAGATTTAAAATATGTGGTTCGTGTTTTAGATAGCGTAAAACCGGTTCTTGTGGTTTATGACCAATAAAATCTGATTGTGCAGCAATTTCAACTGAACAAAATTTGTCTGTAGATACATTTATATCAATATCAGAATTAGCACCACTCTTATGAATATTTAATTTAGATTTATGGTTAACATTAACATTTGAAGATGAAATAGTCTGTTCTTTATAAAGAACTTTGAAATGCTTAGCACCCAAATCAAATGCTATACGCTCAAGTTCGCTAATTCGCTCATTCTTTAACTGCGAAAAATAATTATCTAGTTCAATATATCTTTCATGATCCGTTGGGTCCACATAATATAACTCTGCATCATTATTTGGGAAAAATGTTAAACCAAAATATTTTGCTTTATCACGATAAACATTAATAACTTCCAGACCTCCATAAGTATCAATATGTCCGATTGCATTTTGGCATACTTTACTTTCTGCATGTTTTTTATCTATCGTAGTTATTCTAACCAATTTTGATACAAAGAAATCTGTATCACTCAAAGTGGATTCAAAAATAGGTCTAAGATTTTTTAAATCTCGATCTTGTTGATTTTGATCTAGATTAGTTTTTACAGTATCATATGTATTCTTTGCAGTGTCTTTCAGCCTATTAAATACCAAACTAACATCTTTGCTATCAAAATTTCCATCATCATTTTGGTCGACCAATTTTGATACATTCTCTTTTGTTTTACTTAAAAGCTTCGAAAATTGTTCACCAAATTTCTTCACGCCATTCTTATTATCAGCCATAATAATTATTC
>CALBKL010000166.1 GCA_937895985.1 uncultured Solobacterium sp. | reverse complement strand
TTAATAAACTGTTTGTGATTTCATTATTTGAGTATTGATTGATATCAATACTATTTGGGGTTTGATTAATGATATCTGAAAGTACATGTAAAACAGAAGGATTGCTTAGAATGATTCTTGGATTATTCTTGATTGTTGATATATCATTTTCGTAATAAAAGATATCGAACTCCATAATTTCCTCTGAATTAATTATATAGTATCTGAAGTAGATCTTAAAAATAAAAACCGATGAGTTGAAACGCCTTGCACGTGATTTCCTCGTCGGTGTCCTATCAGGAGTAATTGCCGGACTTATCACATGGTGGCTGACCAAGTGATAACAGCTAGGGGCGAAAGCCCCTCTCCTTAGTTGAATTATGGGTTGTTTTTCATAAAATATCAAGTATGATAATTTATATCATAGTTGCTATTTTTACTGCAAGTGTTGTAACGGTTTTGCTTCTCAGAAATAGAAAGGATCAATAATATGCCAAAAACAAGTAACGGCGATTTTAATCAGAAAGAATATAATGCAAAGTGGCGAGCAGAAAACATGATGAGAGTATCTGCCACATACAAAAATGAATTTGTTTTGTCATTTCGCGAAGCGTGCCAAAAACTTGGAATAAGCCAAGCTGAAGTAATCCGAAATGCAATGCAAGATGCTATTGACCAAGCAAAAAATAAATAAAAGTTGACCAAAAGTTGACCGGAACATAAGAAAAAAAAGAAAAACCGCTTAAATAGCGGTTTTATTTGTTATGGAGCGAGTGAGCGGAATTGAACCGCCGTGTCCACCTTGGCAAGGTGGCGTTCTACCATTGAACTACACTCGCGTAATGGCGGTCCCGACGAGATTCGAACTCGCGATCTTCTCCGTGACAGGGAGACGAGATAAACCACTACTCCACGGGACCAATGTATGGCGAGGAAAGAGGGATTTGAACCCTCGCGCCGGTTTCCCGACCTATGCCCTTAGCAGGGGCACCTCTTCGGCCTCTTGAGTATTTCCTCAACTATTGCCAAGTGCATACTGACTAACCGTTCAGCGCTTTACTATATTACCACGGCCATTTTTTCATTGCAAGATGTTTTTTACTTTTTTGATGATTTTTCTAAAGCCTAGCGCTGAAAGGCTTTCATCAAGAATACAAGACGATTTGTGACTGTTTCGCGTGCTGCGCATAACTTATCAGCCCAACATACTACCCAAGCTTCTTTAGACTGTGGTGGATACATCGTTAATGGGAACATGTGATGCACAATAATATCTTCCTCAATAGGGCCAATACCATAATCATTTTTGGCATTATTAGCAGCAGTATAAGGATGTGTGAATCCATGTAATCCAAAGTGTTTCTGTGGAATATGCCAATCATACAAGAAATAGTCATGTAATAAAGCACCCGTAATCATTGCGGTATAGTCGACATCAAAATTGTGAGTTTCTGCTAACTCACAAGCTGTAAGTGCGACATCAATACAATGTGCATATACAGTTGTCTTTCCATGCTGAATAAAGTTCTTAACCAAACTATATCTACCAGTTTTTTCTAAGCGTTCTACTTCATCCATGACTGCTTTATAGTGCTTGTTTTGCATATTCATACTAATAATCTATACGATTGAGCACGAAATGAACAGAAATATTATCTGGTTTTTGAAAAAAATTATACAGATAGGAAGATTTGCTAGAGATTTTATTTGGATAAATCTTAGAAGTATGTCATATTAAATTTATAAGATTTACGAAAAGTGAGGTTACATATGAAAGTTTTAAGTTTTGGATCATTGAATTTTGATCATGTGTATCAGATGGATCATTTTGTGATGCCAAAGGAGACAACATCTTCTTTGTCCTATAGTAGAGGCTTTGGAGGGAAGGGTTTAAACCAATCCATTGCATTAGCAAAATCAGGTTTAGATGTATACCACGCTGGACGTGTTGGGTTTGATGGTCAACCATTTATCGATTACTTACAAGAGTATGGTGTAAAGGTTGATTATCTAAAGAAGGATGAAGAAACTGCGACTGGGCATGCGATTATTCAGGTAAGTCATAGTGAAAACTGTATTATCCTCTACGGTGGTGCGAATCAGTTGATTGATGAAGCGCAGATTGATGAAGTATTAACACATTTTGAAAAGGGGGATTTATTACTGATTCAAAATGAAATATCTTCTTTAACATACTTAATCACAAAGGCACATGAGAAGGGTTTACGTATTGCCTTCAATACTGCACCAATGGACGAGAAAGTATTTAGTTATCCTCTAGATTTAATTGATATCTTTGTGGTGAATGAAGTAGAAGGTAAGGGACTTGCAAATGTTTCTTCAAATCGGGTAGAAGATGTAATTGCAGGATTACAGAAGGCTTATCCAAACAAGGAAATTATTTTAACAGTTGGTAGTCTTGGTTCTTATTATATTTATGGTGAGACTGTGATTCATCAAGAGGCGTATCGTGTAGAGGCTGTTGATACAACGGCTGCTGGTGACACCTTCACAGGTTTCTATCTAGCAAGTATCTTACGTGGAGAAAAAGTAAATAATGCATTGCGTATTGCCGCAAAGGCAAGTAGTATTACCGTTACCAAAGAAGGTGCGGCTAAGAGTATTCCTACATTAGAACAAGTATTAGAGAGTATGAAAAATGTCTGAGGTTATCAGACATTTTTTTCTAATTTATAGATAGCTTCCAGTGCTGTAAGGATTTCTCTGCGTTCGCCTTCCATTGTCTTCGTTGCTTGATCGGCGTAATCACCAATCGCATCTGCTGTATCTTGACCATAGAGAACAACGTTATTAAGGATGGACATTGTACGAATGTTGCGTAAACGACCTACTGTAAATAGGGCAGCTGTTTCCATATCTGCGCCAAGGACACCCATGGATGACCATTTCTTTTCTTCTTCTGCGTTTGTGTCAATATAGAAGCTTTCATGGCTATGAACGATACCAGTGTGATAGTCCCAATGATTTTCTTTTGCGGTTTCGATACATTTGAGTAAGAATTCTGTATCCGCAACTGCTGGATAACGAATATCTGCATATGCCTTGGATGTGCCTTCATCACGTACTGCGCCAATTGCGAAGATAAGATCTCCAAGCTGGATATTTGTTTGTAGGGCACCACAGGAACCGATACGTATCATTGTGTCTACGCCAATGTGTTTTAACTCTTCAATGGCGATGGAAGCAGAGGAGCCACCGATACCAGTGGAGATGGCAATGACCTTTACACCTTTATAGTAACCAGAGACGCTTCTGAATTCTCGGTTATACGCGAGTTCTTTTACATCCTCAAGGAAGGGGATAATGCGATCAATGCGAGCTGGATCTCCAGGCATGATTGCATACTTTGCGTTTACACTTTTGTCTAATTGAATATGTGCTTCTAGCATCGTGCATATTCCTTTCTGGTTGTTTCTAAAATATGCAGTAATTCTTTTCTTTCTTCTTCTGTAACAAATGCGGCATTTACTGCATTGATATTCATTTGGAAGATATCATCGACTGTAAAGCCCATATCTTCGATGCAATGTGCATATTCGTCTGTGATGTGTACACCAGCAAATGTATCGTTATCAGTGTTAACAGATATAAGGACACCTTGGTCATAGAGTGGTTTCATAGGATGCTTTGCGTACGATGGTACGGTCTGACACTGTACATTGGATGTAGGGCAGATTTCAAAGAGTACTTTGTTTTCTTTTGCGCGCTCTACAAGTTCTTGGTCAAAGTATACGTGGTGGCCATGACCGATACGTGTTACACCAAAGTCCATTGCGTCTTTAACGGTATCTGGGCCTTGGCTATCACCTGCATGACAAGTCATAGGTAGACCGTATTCTTTCGCCTTTGCGAATAATGGGCCAAAGTTAGATAGAGGTACAAATCCTTCTGCACCTGCAAGGTCAATTCCAACAACACCTTTACCAAGGTATTGCTTGCATACTTCTACAGTTTCCATATTTTCTTTTTGGTTTAGTGTATCAACACCAATACACATCATGCATGTAAGGATACCAATACGAAGATTAGGATATTTTTTAAGGGCGTTGTTTCTGCCTTCTAATACAGCCTCTGTTGCCTCAGCTTGTGTTAGACCTTTTTGTGTGTGAAGCTGAGGAGCGAAGCGAATCTCTGCATAAATGTAGCCTTGGTTGGCTAAATCTTCAATCAACTCTTCAGTGATACGAGTGATAGAAGCTTTATCTTGCATACATTTTAAAGGTGTATCAAACATCTTAAGATATTCATTTACATCTTTGGCATTTGCACACTTACGAATAAATGCTTCATAGCCTTCGATGGTATCTGCAGGCATTTGCACATTTTGTTCATGTGCGAGTTTCCATATTGTATCCAAGCGGAATGAGCCGTCTAGATGCAAGTGAAGATTAATTTTAGGTATACGATTTAACATAATTTTTGTCCTTTCCGGTGATATGTATTTGTTGACTTATTTAAAACCCAATAATAAAATGAGTTTACATGAAATCGCTTTCACTATTTTATTTTAAGAGATGACTAGTGATTTGAAAAGATTTTGGGAGGAAAATACATGAAAAATCTATTAAAGGCAGCAATGGTTGCATTGTTGTTAACACCGCTCGTTGGTTGTGGCCCTAAGGGATCTGAAAAGCAGGGTTCCAACGCAACAGAGACACACGGAAAGACTTACAACGTAGCATACCTAGTTAACGGTAACTTGGGTGATAAGTCATTCTTTGACTCAGCAGCAGCTGGTTTACAGACTCTTGAAAAAGATGGTCGTATCACATTAAAGACAATTGAAATGGGTGGTACAGACGCTGATAAGCCAAGATGGCTACAGACATTGTATGAAGTATCTGATTTGGGAGAATATGACTTAATTATCTGTGGAACATATCAGATGCCTGACTTCTTAAAGGAAGTTGCTACAAAGTATCCAGATCAGAAGTATGCAATCTTTGATGACAATACTTATGCTGGCGAAAATAAGAATGTCCTCAATTTAACATACAAGCAGAATGAGTTAGGTTATATCATTGGTACATTAGCTGCAAGCATGACAACAGATACATCTGTTGAACGTATTAATCCTGAAAAGGTAATTGGTTTCGTTGGTGGTATCGATAGCCCAGTTATCAATGACTTCTTATATGGCTATATTACAGGTGCTCAGAACGTTGATCCAGAAATCAAGGTTGATACACGTTATACAAATGACTATGTAGATACAGCGATTGCTAAGGAATATGGTTTATCCATGATTAGTGATAACAAGGCTGATATTATCTGGGGTGTTGCTGGTAATGCTGGTAATGGTGCAGCTGAAGCAGCTCTTGAAAAGAATAATGCATGGTTTATCGGTGTTGACTCAGACCAGGAATCTACTTTCTCTCCTGACTTAGCAGCGATTACATTAACATCTGGTTTAAAGAATGTTGGTAACTCTCTCATTTGGGTATTTGATGAATGGGATGCAGGTAGAGAATACTGGGGAACGGAAGTTACATTAGGCTTGAAGGAAAATGGTGTTGGTGTAGTAACTGACAAGAACTTTGCCAAGTATGCTTCTCAAGCAACTAAGGACAAGGTTAACGAAGCTATTCAAGCTATCTTAGACGGTAAGGTTGAAGTTCCTACAGCATTAGGAAACACATCTAAAGATTTAGAAACATTACGTGAAAAGGTACGTCCTTAATCGTAGCGTTACAAAAGATTCATAAATTGTTTTACGTAGAAATTTAAAAGTTTCATTCAACCACGAAAAAACAATATATCTGATTAGTATCTTTGGTGATTTATGAATCCAGTTTCAGCTGCCGAAAAGTGTAGTTTTCAATAGTTTTGAAAATAACTTGGGATGGTGGTTGGAACTGGATTTTCTTTTGAAGAAAAATCATCTGTATAAAAATGGAACGAGGTAAGAGAAATGAACGAAGAATATGTCATTCAAATGAAAGGCATTCGCAAGATTTATCCTAATGGTGTCGTGGCAAACCAGGATGTTGACTTGAATGTACGCAAAGGCGAAATTCATGCGCTGATGGGAGAAAATGGTGCTGGTAAATCCACACTGATGAAGATGTTGTTCGGTTTGGAACAACCTACAGAAGGTGAAATTTATGTCAATGGTGAAAAGGTACATCTATCATCACCAAACGTTGCGATTTCGAAAGGTATCGGAATGGTTCACCAACACTTTATGTTAGTGCCAAGTTTAACTGTCGCTGAAAACATCGTATTGGGTATGACTCCAAAGAAGAACGGTATTTTCATCGACCGTCAAAAGGCAATCAAGATTACTGAGGAATACTCCAAGAAGTTTAACTTGGCAGTTGATCCAAATGCGCGTGTTGTCGATATCCCGGTTGGAATGAAGCAGAAGGTAGAAATCTTAAAGGCTTTAGTACGTGGTGCTAAGATCTTGATTTTAGATGAGCCTACTGCTGTTTTAACTACCCAAGAAACAACAGAACTATTTAAGGAGTTAAAGCATCTAAAAGAACAGGGTTATACATTAATCTTTATTTCTCATAAGCTAAACGAAATCATGGAGATCACAGACCGTTTAAGTATCTTGCGTGGTGGTAAGTTTATGGGTGTCTATGAGACAAAGGACGTCACACCTGAGAAGATTTCTCGCTTGATGGTAGGACGTGATGTCGTCTTACAGGTTCAAAAGGATGCCGCAAAACCAACAGAAGAAATCCTAAGAGTCAGAGACTTACATTATGTCAATGACTGGGGTAAGAAGATGCTCAATGGCGTATCTCTATCCGTTCGCAAGGGAGAAATCCTTGGTATTGCAGGTGTTGAAGGTAATGGTCAAAAGGAACTTGTTGATATGTTATTTGGTTTAAATAAACCAAATGAAGGAACAATCACGATGAAGGGCGATAATATTATTGGTCTAAACCAACGCCAGTTGCGTGAGAAGCATATCTCATTAGTGCCAGAAGATCGTATGTTATTTGGTATCGCCGCAAATGCGTCAATTGAAGAAAATATTATCTCTGACCGTGCAGATTCTAAGAAGATGAACAAAGGTTTGATGTTTAACATGAAAAACATGCATGAAGAGACGGATGCCCTCATTAAAGAATATAAAGTATTGTGCAAGAGCCGCGACCAGAAGGTTGGAATGTTATCTGGTGGTAATATTCAGAAGGTTGTTGTTGCACGTGAATTCTCCAATCAACCAGATTTGATTATCGCTGATCAACCAACGCGTGGTATCGACGTTGGTGCTACAGAATTCATCCGTAAGAAGTTGGTAGAACTATCACGTTCTGGAATTGGTGTGTTACTCGTATCTGCAGACTTAAACGAAGTTATGGAATTATCTGATAGTTTAATCGTGATGTATGGTGGTCAGATTGTTGCGTACTTCGAGGATACAAGTCAGTTAAATGACGAAATCATGGGTCAATATATGTTGGGTATTAAGAAACAAACAGCAGAAGAGATTGCGAGGGTTTGTCATGAATAAGAAAAGAAGTTTGATATTTAGTATTGTACGTGGCGCAATGGCTATCGGTATTGCGTTACTAGTTGCGGCAATCCTAATCTTTATTAGTTCAAAGGGAGATAGTTTTGGCGCAAGACTACTTGCGACATTAAGTTCTTTGAAGTCGATGTTAATTCAACCGGTATTCCGTGCAAATGGTACGTTTAGTGTAAAGGGCTTTACAGATGTACTTGCAAGCATGATTCCTATTATCTTTACGGGTCTAGCAACTTGTGTGATGTTCTCGGCAAACCAATTTAACCTTGGCTCTGAGGGTGGTATCTTACTTGGTGCGTTTGTGACTTCTTTAGTTGCAGTATATGTTCCATTACCTGGCGCATTACTACCAATCGTTGCCATTCTTGCAGGTGCAGTTGTAACAGGTTTAATGATGTTAATTCCTGCAGTATTAAAGGCGAAGTTAAATGTTAGTGAAATGGTAAACTCCCTTATGTTGAACTATGTCATCATGTACGTAATTAAGTTCATGATGAATGCGTTTATCGCTGATAAGACAAAGGGTACAGTTCAAACAAGTAACTTCCAGGTGAACGCTGCACTTCCTCAGTTAATCGATAATGGTTCTAAGTTATCTATTGGCTTTGTAATCGCAATCGTAATGACAATTATCATTGCACTATTTATGTATCGTACACGTTGGGGATATGCAATCCGTATGATTGGTATCAACCAGAAGTTCTCAATGTACTCTGGTATGAACGTTGTTATGATTATCATCCTTTCACAGGTAATCGGTGGATTACTAGCAGGTATGGGTGGTGGCATTGAGATGCTTGGAAGAAACCAATACTTTGACTGGTTAGCACAACCGGGTTATGGTTGGACGGGTATTACTGTAGCGATTCTAGCAGGTAATAATCCAGCATTTGTTCCACTCGCTGCCTTCTTTATGGCTTATCTTGAAAAGGGATGTACTTTAATGTCAACCTACGCTGCAGTTCCTGCACAGTTGATTGATATTATTCAAGCGATTATCTTCTTGTTCTTTGCGGCCGATCAATTCTTATCCAAGTATCGTCAAAGACTTGTCGTTAAGAGTGCTGAAGAGGAGTTGCGCGAAAAACAAGTTGGAGCGATTGTAGAAGGGAGCGTGAAGTAAGATGTTTTCACTAATTATGACACCAGAATTCTTCTTTGCGATTTTCCGTATTACAGCTCCAATCCTATTTGCGACAATGGCTGCTGTTATCTGTGAAAAAGCGGGTGTTTCTAACATCGGTCTTGAAGGTACTATGATGATTTCCGCGTTGTTTGGTTCCTTATTTGCTTACTATTCTGGAAATTGGTTTGTTGGTTTACTTGTGGCAATTGCTGTAGGTATTATCGTTAGCTTACTGATGGGATTCTTTGCATTCAATCTAAAGACAAACATTATCTTAACTGGTACTGCAGTCAATATGATTGGATCTGGTGGAACAATCTTCTTAGTTAAGGTAATTACAGGAATTACCCAGGGATCACAACTTACTTCTACAACTTCTTTGATTACACAGAAGTTACAGATTCCAAGTATTACAATTCCACTCATCGATAAGATCCCTGTGATTGGACAGGTATTATCCGGACATAGTTTATTAACATACTTTGCATTTATCTGTGTGTTCTTAACATGGGTATTGCTATACCATACACCACTAGGATTAAATATCCGCTCTGTTGGTGAAAACTCACATGCGGCTTCTTCTGTTGGTGTTAGTGTGATTAAAGTGAAGTACATTACAATGGTTATCGCCGGTGTACTCTGCGGTATGGGTGGTGCGTTTATGTCTATGTACTATGCGATGGGTTGGTCCCTCGACATGGTTGCTGGACGTGGATTTATTGCCTTAGCAGCACAGGCAATGGGTGCTGGTGAGCCTTTAGGATGCATGCTAGCAGCGCTTATCTTTGGATTTGCACAGGCATTTGGTATCAAGTTATCTGCGACAGGTGTTGATTCCAACCTTGTTTCACCAATCCCTTATTTAGTAACGATTGTCGGCTTAGTTGTATTCGCTCTAATTGCGGCAAGTCGTGCAAAGCGTGCACGCCGTGAAAATGCATAGAAGGTGAACGCATGAGCGAAATCAAGAAAATACCAGTCATCTTAGATGGCGATCCAGGTCACGATGATGCGATTGCTTGGGTATTTGCCAAGGCAAATCCTGCCTTTGATATCAAAGCAGTCACAAGTGTGGCAGGTAATCAAACACTAGCCAAAACAACATATAACGCAATGCGTATTTGTACTTTACTAGGTATTGATGCGCCAATTGCGAAGGGTAGAGAACTACCATTATTATCTCCATTAATCACAGCTGGAAACTTCCATGGTGAATCTGGCTTGGATGGCCCTGCTATGCCAGAGCCATGCATGCAGTTATCAGAGTTATCTTCTGTCGGTTTAATGGCGAAAGTATTAAGAGAAAGTAAGGAACCGGTAACGATTATCGCTACCGGTCCACAAACAAATGTAGCAGCGTTATTACTAACTCATCCAGAATTAAAATCCAAGATTGGAAGAATCTCCATCATGGGTGGTGGACTTAGAAACGGGAACTGGACCCCAGCTGCTGAATTCAATATCTTTGAAGATCCAGAAGCTGCACAGATCGTATTTACATCTGGTATCCCACTAACAATGTGTGGTCTTGATGTAACAGAGAAGGCTATCGTATATCCAGAGGATGAAAAGAGAATCCGTGAAATTGGAAACCAGGTATCTGGTATCGTTGCGGATTGGTTAGATTTCTTCTTCAAGCATCACGCAGAACTTGGTTGGAATGGTTCGCCATTACATGATCCATGTGCTGTGGCAGTATTAATGAAGCCTGAAATCTTTACAACACAAGAGATGTATGTTGAAGTCGACACTGAGGGTCACTACACACGTGGTGCGACTATCGCAGATTGGCACCAATCTAGTGGAAATCCGAATAATGTTACTGCTGTGCTCGGTGTTGACCGTGATAAATTTGTTGATTTACTAGTGGAAGTATGTAAGACATACGAGGGCAGAAAGGTGGATATCGCATGACAGATTTAATTCCAATTTGGATTGATACTGATACTGGTGTTGATGATGCGGTTGCACTCCTTTGTGCACTCAAGTTAGATAAACTTGCAATTCGTGGTATTTCCTCAGTTGCTGGAAACGTAGAACATGCCAAGACATTTAAAAACTGTCGTAATGTACTTGCCTATGCAGGTAGAGAAGATATTAAAGTATATCCAGGCGCAATTAAACCAATGTGCGTAGAATTAGATGATGCTTCCGAAGTACATGGTAAAGATGGACTTGGTGGTGTTGTGATTCCAGATTCTTCAGCTGTAAAGGAAACAATGCATGCATGGGATGCAATCTATGAGGCTGCGAAAAAAGAAGGT
>CALBKL010000165.1 GCA_937895985.1 uncultured Solobacterium sp. | reverse complement strand
GCAGTAACACCTAATACTTTTAATAGCGTATGCTTGTTTTCTTTATTTGACATACTGCACCTCCGTCAATCATGAATTGTTATCATGATTATAACATGTTCACTACTTTTTCAATACATTTAAGCGCTCTTCGATAACAGCGTATTGCTTCTGATATGCTTCGAGTTTTTGCTTTTCATTTTCAATCTTCGCTGCTGGAGCCTTCGCAATAAATCCTTCGTTAGAAAGAATTCCTGTAGAACGTGCAATCTCAGACTTAAGTCTTTCAATCTCTGCTTCAAGCTTCTTGATTTCTTCTTCTGGATTACTTAATTCGCTAGACGGAATATATAAGCTACCACCTTGAATTGCTTCGACTGTTAAGTCTCCTTCAAGTATATCCTGCCACTGTGCCTTTGCAAGCTTCATGATAATCGCAGACATTGCTTCATCCGCCATGATTGTATTACCATCAAGATCCTTTAATGCAATATGAATTAATGTAGATGGCTTCAAATCATTTACAATCTTAACTTCACGAATCTTTTGGATTGCAGAGATTACTCTTGCCATCGCTGATAAATCACAAGCAGTCACATTTTCAATTACAGTTGGCCACGATTCTAAGTTGATACTTTCCTTAGCACCTGGTAATAAATCATAAATCTCTTCAGTTACAAATGGCATAAATGGTTGTAATAAACTAACAATAGCCTTTAAACATACGTATAGAGTAGATTGTGCAGCATGTTTAGCTACTTCATCCGTACCATTTAATGCCGTCTTGCTCATCTCAACATACCAACTACAGAAGTCATCCCATACAAAGGAATATAGTTCGTTACCAACTAAAGCAAATTCATACTTCTCCATGTTTTCAGTAACATGTGTAATTGTTTCGTTAAGACGATTGATAATCCATGAATCCGCAAGTGATAGATTTGTTAAATTGACATCTTCTACTTTCATTCCTTCAGGAAGGTTCATGAATACAAATCTAGACGCATTCCAAATTTTGTTAATAAAGTTACCGGCTGCCTCAACCTTTTCAGGAATATAACGCATATCCTGTCCTGGTGTTGAATTTGTTGTTAAGAAGAAGCGTAATGCATCGATACCATACTCCTCAATAACCTTCATTGGGTCAATACCATTACCAAGTGACTTCGACATCTTACGGCCTTGCGCATCACGTAATAAGCCATGAATCAGTACATCCTTAAATGGACGATTCTTTGTAAAATGTCTTGCCTGGAATGCCATACGTGCAACCCAGAAGAAGATGATATCGTACCCTGTAACCATTGTATTGGTTGGATAATAACGTTCAAGATCTGCAGTTTCTTCTGGCCAACCCAATGTCGCAAATGGCCATAGAGCACTGGAGAACCATGTATCAAGTACATCTTCATCCTGTACCCAATTTGTTGTATCCTCTGGATCAGTTTCACCTACATACGTTTCACCAGTCACAGTGTTATACCATGCAGGAATGCGATGACCCCACCATAACTGACGTGAGATACACCAGTCTTCAATATTTTCTAACCATCCATTAAATGTCTTTTCAAAACGTTCAGGATAGAAGTTAATCTTTGTTTCCTCATCTGCTTGATACTTTAGTACATCTTGAGCAAGTGGCTTCATCTTAACAAACCACTGTTGTGATAGATACTGTTCAACAACGCAATGTGTACGTTCAGAGTGCGCTACGTTATGTGTCATCTCTTCAATCTTAACGAGGTTTCCATCTGCTTCGATTTGTTTTACAAGAGCTTCACGTGCCACATAACGATCCATGCCTTCATACTTACCACAGAGTTCATTCATTGTTCCATCTGGATTCATACAGATTGGCTTTTCTAAATGATGTCTTTCTGCAATCGCAAAGTCGTTAGGATCGTGTGCTGGTGTACACTTCATTGCACCAGTACCAAAACCAATCTCTACATAGTCATCACCGATAATAGGTAATTCCTGTCCATTTGCTGGATTTGTAGTATGTTTCCCAATCAAGTGATTCAGTGTTTCATCGTTAGGATTTACCACAACACAAACATCACCAAACATTGTTTCAGGACGTGTTGTTGCAACGACGAACTCTTCACCAGTTTCCTTTACAACATATTTGAAGTGATACATCTTACCTGGGTCATCTTGATAATATACTTCAATATTACTTAATGCAGTACGTGCTTCCGGATCCCAGTTAATGATACGCCAACCACGATAGATTAAACCTTCATTGTAGAGTTTAACAAATACATGACGAACCGCATCATTAAAACCATCATCCATTGTAAAACGCTCACGACTATAGTCTAATGAGTTTCCAAGTTTACCCCATTGTGTACGGATTGTTTTAGCATATTCTGCCTTCCACTCCCACGCACGTTCCAAGAACTTTTCACGTCCTAAATCATAGCGAGAAATACCTTCACTCTTTAAGCGTGCATCAACCTTTGCCTGTGTTGCAATACCTGCATGATCCATACCTGGTAAAAACAACATGTCATAGCCCTGCATACGCTTATAACGTGCAATAATATCCTGTAATGTATTATCCCAAGCGTGACCGATGTGCAAAATACCAGTAACATTTGGTGGAGGAATTACAATTGTAAAAGGATCTTTCGATTTATCACCTGCAGTGAAATATCCTTTTTCTATCCATCGGTTGTATTTACCTTCTTCTACGGCTTTGTGGTCATACTTTTGTGCTAGATTCTTTTCCATATTACCTTCTCCTTAAACATAAAAAAAACGTCCTATGCATAGGACGTGTATAAACGTGGTACCACCTTTGCTTACTTCTCAAATAGCGTAACGTGCATCCCTACGGCATCTTCTACTACTACTTCAAAGACACAGCTCCAAGACTACTTCATATTTTCGTTTTATCTGTTTCCACCAATCACAGACTCTCTATCAAAACTGTCAATATTACTACTTCTTTTCTTTGCTTTGGTTAGATTATACCATTGTATCCATCATTTTCAATAAGAAATAATTTAATGAATTACGCTAGATTATAAATATATATTATTCAGCTTTTTCTCATCCTTGTAGTTAACTTTGATAATTTCCTTCGCTATCAATGCATATCTCTTCATGAGCAAAGAAATGCCTACGAGACGTTATATATTGATTTTAGAAAATATATTGTAGTTCCAAAAAATTCTGCTACTCACTATACTCTTTTATCCAATCACCAAAAGATATCAATTGATATCCTTGGAACACTAGCGGCCCTTCCATACCAATATCTACAACATTATAGAAAAATACACTTACCTCAAAATTCTTTTCTCCTTTTTCTGTCATAAAAACCAATTCATATAACGCCTCTGGAGTTGGAATTTTACCCGGAACAGCAAAATACTTACTCACTTTTTTATCAATTAATTTTGCAAAAACCGATTCCCTATTGTATTTATTTTTTGTGGAGCCAAACATATTCAACACCTCCTGAAACACACTATTTTTATTTATTATAATCTAGAATTATCAGTAATGTTAAATAATTTGGGGTTTTAGAAAAACGCCGAATTACCAACTATAAGCAGAATCAGGCTCTACAGCGTGCACTTACTTTTGATATAAACTGTTTGCTTGATGTAGATGGAATAGAAATTTAATAAAACTTTCATCATACGGTATAAACTTCTTTAAACCAATCATATCTAAGATTTCTTCAATACCCACCCATTTTACTGCCTGTACTTCTTCATATTGAAGGGTTAATTTTGAAATATCAATCTCTTTTTCTAGAATATAAATATCATCAAAACCTTCACTAAAATACTTTGTAATAACAGGTGGAGTATTTTTTAAATCAATCTTTAATCCAAGTTCTTCAGCAACTTCTCGCATTGCTGCCTGACGACTATTTTCACCAATCATAGCAGAACCACCAACAGTTATATCCCACATATTGGGCCACCCTTTTTTAAAGGTTTGTCTTTGTTGAATCAACATTTGGTTTTTTGTATTAAAGATACATACATGTACAACTAAATGATAAAGATTTTTCGGAATATCATCTCCACGTGTTATTACACGATTTGTAATCACACGATCAATCGTATATAAATTCCACTTTTCCATAATGGCTCTCCTATTATCAAAAAAATCCGTTTGACCGGATTATAAACGAATAATGGATTTAACAATCGGTAATCGCATTATATATGCCGTAACTCTACGATCTGCTTCAAAGAAGAAAATATAGATAATTAATTTAATATATGGATGTAAACTCAAGAATCCGTTTACAATACTAAACAAGAATACAAAAACCATATATATCGCTATATATACCGCAAAGGTCATCAAGAAGTACGCAACCTGATTCATGCGTAAATTTCGTTGTTCATCTCTTCTACTCATATAGGTATTTTATTCAAAACAAGCACTGATTTCAACTATCAAAAAAGGAAGATACTTTATGTATCTTCCTTAATCTTAATAGTGAATGTACTCAAATCTTGATGGATCAGAGATAACACGTGAATATGGTTGACCATTTCGGCTTGCACCACATTCAGATGTAATAACAGAACCATCAGTTGTAATACCCTCTACGATTGCAACGTGACCATAGTAACCATCTGAACCTTCTTGCCCAGCCGCAAATACCATGACGTCACCAACCATCGGTGTATTGGAAACAGAATATCCTAAACTACGAGCTGTATTTGCCCATTGATTACCATTACCCATCAAACTACCAGCAGTTAAGCCTAACTGATGACGACGGATATATACCCACCATGTACATTGGCTAAATGAGTAATTATTACCAGTATCACCAGTTTCATGATCCGTAATTAATCCCGCTTTTGCATAAGCCTTCCAAGCTTCATCTGCATCCGCAAGTAATTGTGCAGAACTGATAAATGCACTAGAATTCGAACTATTTTCAAGCGCTTGTTTCGCAGCTTGAATCTTTTCATTTTCCTTTGCTTTACGCTCTTCTTCAATCTTGTTATCAATCACTTCTTGCGGAGTCTTTACTGTAACATTCAACTGTGCAAATGACTTATTACCAGTTGTATCTACAACAGTATATAAAACTGTATAGTTACCATCTGTCGACATATCTACATTACCAGTAATTGTTAATGCTGGTAAAACACCAGAATCATCATTGATATATGAAATGTAGTTGGAAGCATTCCAAGTATCACCATTGTTAACAGTAACAGAATCAGACTTCAATTTAATAACAGGAGCAGTACTTGTTACAACCTTAATCAATACCTTTTGGATAAAGGAATATCCCAGT
This sequence comes from uncultured Solobacterium sp., assembly GCA_937895985.1. Next base: position 5,601 of record CALBKL010000165.1, on the reverse strand, counting down.
GTCTTATCATCAGTATCTTTATTGACTAAAGTTACACGCGCAGTTGCCTGTTGAATACCTGTAAGGTTACGATCAAAGCCTTCTAATATTAACTTTGTTTTACCCATATCGATATTCTTATAATCCATATCTGTTAGAGACTGACTTCTTTCCTGTAAGATAGAATGCTTAATCGTCTCTTGTGGATTTAAATCAGCAGAGCTAACTTCGATGACCGGTAAAACTTCTGTATCGATTGTTGGGGCCGTGTTATCCGCATATACATGTTGTACAGAAGCATATCCACCAAATAAAACTGTGGCGATATACGCTGCTGCAACAAGACTTGTTTTCTTATTTTTCTTTTTAAACATATCATTATTTTATATGATTCATTGCATTCTTTGCAAGAAATCGGTAATTTTTCACATAAAATTCACGTATTTTCAGGCCTTTTTACATAAAAAAGCACACATTTAAGTCATGTGCGCTTAATAAATTCTTAAAACAATGTATCGGTATGTGTAATATGCAAGTGCTCGTAAGCCTTCTCTGTTACCACACGACCACGACTGGTACGATTCACAAAGCCTATCTGTATGAGATATGGTTCATACACATCTTCCAGTGTTGTTGTCTCTTCTGATATTGCATTCGCAAGAGATTCAAGACCTACTGGACCACCATGGAAACGTTCAATAATTCCACGTAAGTAACGAATATCGACTTCATCTAAACCAAGGGAGTCGACCTTCAAACGGTCTAACGCAGTCTGGGCAATCTCCTTAGAGACATGACCATCGTTAAGCACTTGTGCAAAATCACGGATACGACGTAGCAAACGATTGGCAATTCGTGGTGTGCCACGAGAACGACGTGCAATCTCATCCACTGCAGCAGTATGAATTGGTGCGTTCAATACACGTGCTGTACGACTAACGATAGAACATAACTGATCTTGATTATAGTACTCAAGTTTCGCTACGATACCAAAACGATCTCTTAGTGGCGCTGATAAATCACCAGCACGAGTCGTCGCACCAACAAGAGTAAATGGAGGTAAATCCAAGCGTACACTTCTTCCACCTGCTCCATTTTCACCACCAACCATAATATCTAATTCAAAATCCTCCATCGCAGGATAAAGAACTTCTTCTACTTGTTTTGGTAAACGATGAATTTCATCAATAAACAATACATCTCCTGGCTCTAATACCGACAATATCGCTGCTAAATCACCAGCTTTTGTAATGGATGGACCAGAAGCCACTCTAACCTTAGAGTGCATTTCGTTGGCTAGAATAAACGAAAGTGTAGTCTTGCCCAATCCTGGAGGACCATACAAAAGAACATGATCTAAAGATTCATTTCTCTGCAGAGCCGCCTGAATATAGATACGTAAGTTTTCTTTTAGCGTATCTTGGCCTATATATTCATCAAGTGTTTGCGGACGAAGACTTTCTTCATCATCAGCCATTTCTGCATTTGCAGATAACAAACGATCACTCTCTTCCATATGCCTCCCTTACTTTTGTTTGACTAAGAATTGTAATCCGAGTTTCAAATACTTCTCAGTTGTTAATCCAGGGTTTTCACTCATCATATTTGCAACTGCAGATAATTCTCCCTGCTTATAACCTAAATTCTTTAAACCTTCTAACGCCTCACGAATTTCCGCAGGATATGAAACTGTATCCTGTTTTGGTGATGATGTAGGTACAGCAACTAACTTGCCCTTTAAATCTAATACAATCTGACTTGCGGACTTTGCCCCAATACCAGGCATCTTCTTTAATAGAGTTACATCACCTGATTCAATCGCAGAAACAATAGATTGATAACCACACTTACTTAACATCCCCATCGCTGTCTTAGGTCCTAGCCCCTTAACAGAGATTAGCTTTAAGAATAATGCTTTTTCATCTTGGCTTTCAAAACCAAATAAACTCATATCATTTTCTGTAATATGAAGATATGTATAGATGAACACTTCATCATTTAGATGTAAGTTTTCTGGATGTGGATATGCCATCTGATAGCCAATATCATGACAATCAACTACAACCCAATCCGCACCATACGATGCTACTTTTCCTTTTACAAATGCTATCATATCACTCACTCTTTATAATCCATGATAAAGGTATTTACGATAACTTGATCACCATCACGTGCACCAGCTTCATAAAGTGCCTTATCAACACCCATCTTCTGTAGTGTCATCGCAAACTGATATGTTTCTTCTTCCTTATCGAAGTCAACCGTATCAAATAGACGATCAATCTTTTCAGAGTCAACCTTAAATCTACCTGGACCAAGTTTTACAATCTTAAAGTCTGGCTTCTTAGGTTCATAACGATATACAACGGTCTCTTCTGTACTTTCAGGAGTTTCCATTTCAACCTCGCGAGCTTTATCAATTTCCGCAAGTGCCGCATAGAGAACCTCATCTAAACCTTTATGTTCTAATGTACTTGTTTCATAGACTTTAATATCTGGATATTTCTTTTTAAACTCCTCCAAATACATGTGTGCATATTCGTCATCCATCTTATTTGCGACCACAATCTGAGGACGCTTTTCTAGCGCTAAATCATAGGTAGCTAACTCCTTATTGATGATTTCATAATCTTCAACAGGATTACGCTCCGCACCAGACATATCAATGACGTGAATCAATACACGACAGCGCTTAATATGACGTAAGAACTCATGTCCTAAACCCTTACCTTCACCGGCACCTTCAATTAAACCTGGCATATCCGCTAGCACAAAACTACGACCGTTTGGCATCTGTACAACACCAATATTTGGTTCCAGTGTTGTAAAAGGATATGCAGCAATCTGTGGATTCGCTCTTGTTACAACAGATAAGAATGTTGACTTACCAACGGATGGAAAACCAATAAGACCAGCATCCGCCAAAAGTCGTAATTCTACTTGAACATCTAAGCTTTCACCAACTTCACCTGGTTGCGCATATTCAGGAGCATCATTTCTTGAAGTTGCAAAGTGCATATTACCTAGACCACCCTTACCACCACGAGCAATCAATACCTTTTGCCCTGGCTTTGTAAGGTCAGCTAAAAGATCACCATTAGCCGCATTACGAATCATTGTTCCAAGAGGAACAGGCACAATGATGTCATCTCCTGATTTACCATGCATCTTTTTGATTAATCCTGGCATACCATTGCCAGCCTTAATCTTACGTGTAAACTTTAGCTTCATTAATGTTGTTTCGTTGGTATCAACAGCGAACCAAATATCGCCACCTTTACCGCCATCACCACCAAAAGGTCCACCATTAGCGTAGAACTTCTCATGGCGCCAAGCAACACAACCTCTGCCACCGTCACCTGCTTTTACATGTAGTTTTACCAAGTCAATCATCAAGGAATCTCCTTTCCTTTAAAAAAGCTCCTGAACCTGTCAGGAGCATTCCATTACTGTTTAAATTAAGCTTCTTGAGGATAAACAGAAACCTGCTTCTTATCCTTGCCAAGACGCTCATACTTAACGATACCTGCAGCTGTTGCAAACAATGTATCATCTCCACCGCGCATAACATTCTTGCCTGGGTAGATCTTTGTGCCTCTCTGACGATAGATGATAGAGCCAGCGTTTGTATACTGACCATCAGCCTTCTTAGCACCTAATCTTCTGCCGGCAGAATCACGGCCGTTCTTTGTGGAAGATACACCCTTCTTACTTGCAAAGAACTGAATATCCAGTGTGAACTTCATAGTATTTACACCTCCATTTTTTTAATTTTAATAAATCGTTGATTCTGTTGTTGAACCGTCTTTAATTGAATAATACCTGCAGATAGTAATAAATCACTTTCCGCTGTAGGATTATCCACATTAACCTGAATTAGATTATCACCAACTGTCATGTTCTTAACATCAGTTAATTCATCTAATGCATTCAACAAACCGAATGTAATACCGCTAACTGCTGCACATACTAAATCTTTACCACTCTCAGCAAAACCAGCGTGACCGCTAATTTCTAATGAAGTTATGTGATTAGCATGCTGCGTATAACGGATATCAATCATGAGACTTAAGCCTCGATAGCTTCAACTGTCAACTTTGTATATGGTTGACGGTGACCCTGCTTACGACGAGTAGAGCCCTTCTTAGCCTTATACTTGAAGATATGGATCTTCTTTTCCTTGCCTTGCTTTACAACCTTGCAAGTAACCTTAGCACCCTCTACATATGGAGTACCAATCTTTGTTGCTGCGTCACTAACAAGAACTACCTTGTCGATAACGACTGTGCTTTCTGGTTCAACATCTAACTTTTCAACGAAGATAGACTGACCTACTTCAACCTTAAGTTGCTTTCCGCCTGTTTCGATAATTGCGTACAATTTGAACACCTCCTGACATTTATCATAAGACGCGCCATCAAGGGGACTTTCGTACTTAACCCTTTCCTGAGCGGTTACAGACCTCGACAAGAGGGCTGATAACATAGATATACTACATGTAAAGTCCTTTTACGTCAATGATTTCTACTAAAATTTGCATATGAAATCACTGCCGAGCGCCATTTTCTGCCAATTACATATTTTAGTAATTTTTATTCATTTAATGAAAAATTTACTACAAATTGCATAAACTCATTCAATAGGATAACCCCCCCTTATTGTGAACAACGCTCCCCGTACATCTCAATCATTATCACTTATCATTTACGATATCAATTTTACCCTTCAGCCCTTCAGTGTATGCAATATTAAATGATTTGGTGTGATATACATTATCTGTTTCAAAATTAATATCTTTGTTTGCTACCCATATCACTTCTAAAAAGGCATTATCATGATCCTTCTTATATTGTTCTATTACTTTTAAACCATCTTCATAGTCCAAACAAAATAATGCAGTAGATAAGCAATCTGCTACACCTGCATCTGTTGTTATGATTGTCACAGATCGATACTTATCGGCAGGATATGTAGTATCTGGGTCAATAATGTGACTATATGATTTGCCATCTTTTGCGATAAATGCTCTTTCGTAATCACCACTAGTGACCGCTGACTTATCCCCAGAATATTGTACTGTAAGCAATGAATCATCTGGACTTAGAGACGGATTATTCGGATTTCGAATTCCAGTTATCCAATCCTTACCGTTATATTTTCCAGATAATGCTTTTAAATTTCCACCTGCATCAATTACAGCATTTTTAACATTTTCAGTCACTAAATATTCAGCTACCCTTTGTGTCGCATACCCTTTTGCAACTGAACCAACATCAAGTGATACATATGGATCAGTTATAAAAACTGTATTATTTTCATCATCAATGATTATTTTATCCCAGCCCTTATGCTTAATTGATTCTTCTAATTCTTCGCCGTTTGGGATATCTCCATATTCTCCATTTGTGTTCAATTCCATACCTATTTCTCTAGCATCATGCCATAGAGAAATCATCTTCCCAGCAGTAACATCAATCTTCCCATAAGAAATATCATAGAAATATTTTGCTTCTAATAACATATCAATAACTTCTTGGGTAACCGATACAGCCTTAATGCCAGCATTATCATTAATTGCTGTCTCTTATACACATCTCCGAGCCCACGAGACGGACTCCTATC
>CALBKL010000164.1 GCA_937895985.1 uncultured Solobacterium sp. | reverse complement strand
CAACAAGAGATGTACCTAAAACAATACAGGTATCTGCAGTTTGTAATGCATGTAAAGATTGATTGAGAATAGTTTCATCTAATCCTTCTTCATACAAGACTACATCAGGTTTAATAATACCGTTACATTTAGGACAATGTGGTACAGTATCCATAGTTAGAATATCATCCAGCGAATACTTTGTATTGCATTGCATGCATGTATTACGTAAAACACTGCCATGTAATTCTAATACATTTGTTGAACCGGCTAATTGATGCAAACCATCGATGTTTTGCGTGATAACGGTAACATTTTTGTGGCGCTTTTCTAAAGAGGCGATATATTGATGTACAAAAGAGGGCTTAACATCTGGATATAACATCTTATCGCGATAAAAGCGAAAGAATTCCTCTGTGTGTTGTTTGAAGAAATGGTGACTTAAGATTTCTTCTGGTGGAAATTGATACTTTTGATTGTAGAGTCCATCTGTGCTACGGAAATCAGGAATACCACTTGCGGTGGATACGCCTGCACCAGTAAAGAATACGATATGATTTGAATTGTCGATGATTTCTTGAAGTTTTTGTATCTTTTCGTTCATAGTGTTCCTTTCTAATAGGTGTCGATTACCGTATTTGCGATTGTTAATAATTTTTCTTTTAACTCTGCTGGTTGGAGTACTGTTACGCGATTATAAAATAACAAGAGCCAACTTAAAAGGGTTGGAGTAATCGCTGTTTTTAAGCTTACTGTAAAGGAGTTGTCTTTTACTTCTGTAATGATCATATGACTACCAAATTCATCTTGGATGATACTTGCCATATCAGTCGTACATTTGATGGTAATAGTTTCTGCTTTCCCTGCATACATCTTCATGGAGGTTTGTAGGTGATCATCTAAGTTGAATGCGATTGTCTCTACTGGTTGTTCAATTAGACGAATGGTTTCCATCTTATCAATACGATAGTTTGTAAAGGATTGATACTTCTCACTATAGAGTACACAATAGTATTTTCCTTCGTAGGAAGTGACAGCATAAGGTGTTGAAATATAACGCTTTTTATTCTTGCGGTATTTCTTTTCCTTGGAAATTGTATAGTCGAAGTAGTAGAAGGAAATCTGATAGGAATGCTTGATCGCATGTAAAATCAATTTTATATTGGATAAAATATCTTGATTACTTGTATGTGAATTAGACTTACGTTTAAGACTGTGATATGGGCTGGAAAGTGTCTGTAATTTATTTTGTAATGTAGTAACTTCTTTGTTAGATAAAGATGTGATTTGACTTAAATAGTCTGATAGGATAAAGTGCTCTGCTTCATCAAAGTACGGTACGAGGTAATAGCCAGAATAAAATTTATGAAATTCATAGCGAATATCATAGTTGTATTCTCGTAGTATCTCAATTGCGCGATATATAGTACGTCGATTCGAAGGAAAACCTTCTGACTCTAAGATAGCCTGTAGTTCAGGCATTGAAATGAGATGTTCTTGATCTGGATACTGACGTAGTATCTCTAAAATTTGTAATGGGAGTG
>CALBKL010000163.1 GCA_937895985.1 uncultured Solobacterium sp. | reverse complement strand
GATGTAAATAGAGTTAAAGAATTTATGGATGTTGTTAATCGAATTAGAAAGGAATAATAAGATTATGGCATCAAAATATTTTGTTGGAATTGATGTAGGAACAAATGAGACAAAGGGTATTTTGATTGATGAACTGGGGCGTGAAGTTGTATCAGCATCTACAACACATGGCGTTGAAAATCCAAAACCAAATTATTTCGAGCATGATGCAGATAAAGTTTGGTATAAAGATATCTGCATTATCTCTCAAAAACTAATAAATCAATCGCAAGTTGATCCTAAAGATATTAAGAGTATTGGAATTAGTGCACTGAGTTCAGATTGTCTACCTGTAGATATTGAAGGAAAACCATTACGTAAAGCAATTCTCTATGGAATTGATGCACGCGCACTGGCAGAATGCCAAGAATTAACAGAGAAATGGGGAAAAGATAAAGTTATTGAACTTTTTGGCAGACCGTTAGGATCAAGTGATATCGCCCCAAAAATCTTGTGGATAAAAAATAATGAGCCGGATGTGTATAGAAAAACACATAAGTTTTTAACGGCCTCCTCTTACATAACTTTTAAACTAACAGGAAATTATACAATCGATAACTTCTTAGGCCTAGCAAGTTTTAATCCTCTGTATAGGCGTGATGGTTCAATTAATGAGCAATATGCAGAAGGAGTATGTTTGACGGGTCAACTTGCAGACCTTAAAAAGACTACAGATATAGCCGGGTATATTACAAAAGAAGCAGCAAAGGATACTGGGTTTGCAGAAGGAACAGCAGTAATCACTGGTGGAGATGATTCTGGAGCAGAGGCCATTAGTAGTGGTGTTATGACGCCTGGTGATATGTTAGTACAAATGGGTTCGACAGCATATATAATTTTATGTACGGATAAATTGTATGATGATAATCGACTATGGCGGGAAGAATTTATAGTTCCTAATACATATGATATATCTGCCGGAACAAATACATCAGGTGCTTTAACAAAATGGATTAGAGATACTTTCTATCCGGATAAAGTTCAAGAACAAAAACAAGGTGGTAGTAATGCATACCAAGCTATGATGGAGGATTTAAAAGAAATTCCTATTGGCAGTGAAGGGTTGGTTGTTTTACCTTATTTTGCTGGAGAGAGAACACCAATTAATGATGCGCATGCAAAAGGAATCATCTTTGGATTGAATCTAGCACATACTCGTAAACATATTATGAGAGCAGCGTATGAATCTGTATGCTATTCGATTAAACATCACTTTGAAATATTTAAGGAGTTAGGGATTCCTATAAATCAGATTATGGTAACAGGTGGTGGCACAAAAAATGAAGTATGGATACAAATGTTATCTGATGTGCTAGGAATCAAACTACAGACACCATCTGTGACTATCGGTGCAAGTTATGGTGATGCACTTATGGCAATGATAGGAGCAAATCATATTAAAGGTTTTGCGGAAGCAAAAAAGTTAATTAAGACAGGCAAAGTATATTATCCAAATTTGGAAAACACAAAAAAATATAAACCTTATTATAGGATATACATTGAGCCGTATAAACAGAATAAGGAATTAATGACTATGATGGATGAAATAAATTAAATTGCCTAAAAACCACACTTCTTATGAGGTGTGATTTTTTACGTTTTCTCTTTTTGATATTGAATATATGTATCTTGCATTGTAAATTATGCATCTTAGCGAAAACGGCGAGACAGTATGAAATACATGCGGTAATATCACAGTAGAAAAGATACGAAAGGAGAATCGAAGATGAAAGTAAATGTAGAACTATCAAAAGAGTTTTCCCCTCCACATGTAACGATTTATGCGGATGCGATTACGGATGAAGTGCAGAGAGTGATTGATGTACTCGACTCTAAGGATATACCGCTAATCGTGCAGAGTGAAGATCGGATGATAGTCTTGAAGGCGGAAGAGATATATATGATACGCGTGGAGGGTGGAGATACTGTTATCTATACTGAAAACGAGAAGTATTATTCCCGAAGACGTTTGTATGAGATGCTTGAGCAGATCGGGACTTGCTTCATGCAAATATCGAAACAAACTGTCATTAATCTTTCTTGTATAAAAAGTATAGAAACAGGCTTTGGTGGAACTTTATTACTAAAGTTAAAGAATGGTTCTTCTGATTATGTATCAAGAAAGTATTTACCTGATCTAAAAAGATATCTAGGAATTTAAGGAGGCTAAACATGAAAACAAAGAAACAAACACTACTATTTAACATATTTGTATCAATGGGCGTTGCCGCAATAATATTTATTATCGTTGGAGTTATCATTGATCGTATCTTCCATGGAAATATCCAAATGACAAATTACGCATTTTCTAAGATGGCTATCGCAACCGTGGTAATTGGACTTGGCTTTGGGCTACCTGCAATAGTTTATGACAATGAGAAGTTATCCCTTTTTACACAGACAATTATTCATATGGGAACTGGTTGTATTATTATGACAGTTACAGCTTTCCTTGTAGGTTGGATTCCTATGCATCGTGGACCACTACTGATGATTGCGATACTTTTAGAAGAGATTGCACTTGCATTTGTTATTTGGTTTCTATTTTATCTACAACAAAAGAAACTGGTAAAACAGATGAATCAACGAGTGAACGAAATAAATAAATTATGAATAGTTTAACGGTCTATTATAAGTAGGCCGTTATTTTTTGATTTGGGATGATAAATTATAATTTACGTATTAAGATAGAGAGGTGCTTTCAAGGAGATTTATTATGAAGTGGTATGAGAATGCGGTGTTCTATCATATTTATCCATTAGGATTAACGGATGCACCAAAGAATAATGATTATCAAATTACAGAACATCGTTTGAATCAATTGGACCCTTGGATTAAACATATCAAGGGAATTGGCTGTAATGCATTATATATTGGTCCATTATTTGAATCGGTTGGACATGGATATGAAACGACCGATTACTATAAGTTGGATTCTAGACTTGGTAATAATGAGGATTTAAAGAAGTTTGTAAAAGAGTGTCATCATCAAGGTGTTCATGTAATCTTTGATGGTGTCTTTAATCATACGGGAAGAGATTTCTTTGCGTTTAAAGATATTCAAGAAAATCGTGATAATTCTCAGTATAGAGATTGGTATTGCAATGTCAATTTCCAGGGGAATAATGAATATAATGATGGCTTCTCCTATGATAACTGGGGTGGTTATAACTTACTTGTGAAACTCAACCAACAAAATCCTGCGGTTAGACAATACCTATTGGATGTGGTGAGATTTTGGGTAAGTGAGTTTGATGTGGATGGAATTCGACTAGATGCGGCAGATGTATTAGACTTTGGCTTTATGCATGAGTTACGTATGCTGGCAAATGAAATCAAGCCTGAATTCTGGTTGATGGGGGAAGTGATCCATGGTGACTATAGTCGTTGGGTAAATCCTAATATGTTACATTCTGTGACGAACTATCAACTATATAAAGCACTGTATTCTGGACACAACGAACATAACTACTTTGAGATTGCCCATACAGTGCGTTATCTATTAGATAAAGGTAATCTACCATACCATCTCTATAACTTTGTAGATAACCACGATGTGGAACGAATTTATACTAGACTTCATAACAAGCAAGAGTTTGTGCCATTACATATTTTGATGTATACACTACCAGGTATTCCTTCTATCTATTATGGTAGTGAATTTGGTATTGAAGGAAGAAAAGAGAAATATTCCGATGCAGTATTACGACCTGCAATTAACTTGGAAGATTATCCAAATGCACTAGATGAGAATGGCTGTACCAATATCATTGCAATACTTGGTGAGATTCGACAGAAGAATAATGTATTCGCTAATGGTATTTACCAAGAATTGCGATTAACAAATCGTCAATATGCATTCTCACGTACAGATGATTTTACGCAGGCTATTGTGGTGGTGAATAATGGTGAATCTGAATCAACATTAGATATTCCGGCTAATGGGACATATACGGAACTATTAAGTGGAGAAATACAAACAATTGAAGGAAATTTACACGTTCAATTACAAGCATGTTCTGGGCAAATCTGGATTCAAAATTATGATGAGAAAGTTGTTAAGCATCAGGAAGTAAAGATTCCAGAAATCAAACAACCTGAAGTAAAAGAAGAAATGATTCAGCAGGTAACAGTAGACCATAGTAAATCCTATGAAGAGATGAGTGTAGAAGAACTACAACAATGTGTATTAGATAAACTTTCAAAGAATGGTCCAGTGACAGATCAAATGAAGCGTGATGTCGCAAATAATATTTATCATGATTCATTGATTAACTGGGTAAAGAGCTTTAGAAATTAAAAATACCGCAGCTGCGGTATTTTAAATATTTAGGCATTACGTTCATGCATTAGAATAAATGGAATCAATAGAACAGCACAAGAAATCCAGATAGTTGGGTAACCTAACTGTTTGGATATTACACCTCCAAGACCAGCACCAATTGCGAATATTACGATAATTCCGAAGTAATGCATGGATTGGTGAAAGTATGTTTTATCATTTGTACGAAAGAAAGCGGATAATCTTGCGGTAGCACTCTTGATATTACCGATACACATGGTACTAGCATATGTGTTTCCGTTTACCTTACGGAAAGATTGTACTTGTAAGGCGCAAGAGAATGAAACAAGCATATTTGCGATATTATTAAGACTACCAGGGATAAAACCAACAAGTAATAACGTGATAATCTCAATGAGTACGATAAATTGTCGCCAGTGAAGAGATTTCTTTTCTTTTAGTCGACCTTGTAGTTGTTCAGCGACAAATACACCGACGATAAAAGCGAAGATAGGTAATAGATAGTTTAGGCTATGTGCGATATTGCCCTCCATCAAGTTCTGTGTCATTAAGACTAGATTACCGGTTTGTGCATTTGCAAATACATGGTCTCTAGTATTAAAAGTATAGGCATCTTGTAATCCGCCGCTAAAAGCGAGAAAAGCAGAAGTGATAAATGCATCTGACATTTGTTGTTCTTTCATGGGTCACCATCCTTAAATCATTCCTAGAAAGTTCAAGTCTTATATTAGGCTTAATTACTTATGAATACAAGTCTGTTTGATGGAAAGGAAAGGATCCTATGTAAGAAATATGCAAAGGTGTTATGATAATACTGGTTATTATTTTTTACACACATCATCGATTTCAGCCAAATTATTTTTAGATTGGGTAAGGGGACATGAAAAAGAATAATTTATTTCAGCGTTTTCGCTATTGGCTAGATAAGCGAATGGCAAAGGGTACGGGTAGTATGATTCGTGCTCTATTATTTGTGACTATTTTTATGATTTTGTTTTTAGCGAGTATTCTAATTTTGTTTGGGGCAAGTGATGAATGCTCACCATTACATGCGCTATGGGATAGTTTTGCGACCGCAATCAATGCGGAAATTCCTTCTTCTGGTGATGGTTCACTACTATTTATTATCATTAATGGAATTGCGGCGATCATTGGGCTTTTCTTTACAAGTATCTTGATTGGTATTATTACAACCGGTATAGAGACAAAACTACAGCGGCTTAGAAATGGCAATGCGGACGTTTTGGAAAATAATCATACTGTGATACTTGGGTGGAATGATACAACATTTGCGATACTTGCGGAGATTATGGAGTCAAATTTGAATCGAGAGATACAGACAGTTGTGGTACTTGACGACGCATGTGAAAAGGCAGAGATGGATGATCAAGTGCATGCTTTTATCACTGAAAAAGATAAAGAACGTGAAAGAACCGCAAAAAAGAATCATGAAGTGTTTATTCCTTATGCAAAGCATACACAGGTATTATGCCGTTATGGAACGACAGTACATTCTAGTAATTTAGAAAACTGTAATATTCAAAACTGTAAGTCAATTATTGTAAATGAAGATGATGACGATGAAACAATCAAAGTTATTCTTGCATGCAGTGGAATCATCAATGAACTTCGTATGAGTGGTATAAAGGGGAAGAAACTTCCCTATATTACAGCTGTTATTCATGATAAGAAAAATATGAATACCGCAAGACTTGCGGGTGGAAAAGATTTGGAAGTAATCTGTTATCCTGAGTTAATGTCACGTATTATGGCAAACTCTAGCAGAGCTGCAGGATTATCACATGTATTCACTACCTTATTTAACTATGAGGGAAGTGACATCTACTATGTAGATAAGAATGAAATCAAACTATCTGGTAAAAGAGTGATTGCTTCAGATGGTAGTAAGAAACATATAAATGATTTGACACTCTATGAGTTAAATCAGTATTTAACCAATGCGACTATTATTGGCGGATCGCATGGTAAGATCAATAATAAAGTTGAACAGGGCCGACTCAATGACAATCGTTGGGAGGGGATGGAATCGTGCCTATTACCAACTATGAAGAGTAAGCTAGTCAAAGATGTAGATCACTTCTATGTATTACAGATGGATAATAATCCGATCGAAGTCACAAAAAATACATGTACCGTTTCTTGCAAAGAGATTAAAGAGAAAAACTTTAGTCCACACACAAGACCGGATGCGATTATCGGTGTAAGTACCTTATTAATACAAGTAT
>CALBKL010000162.1 GCA_937895985.1 uncultured Solobacterium sp. | reverse complement strand
GCCTTTTAGCACTCTAATATATATAGTGCTAACATAGTTTATCTTAGCACTTTCTATCACACTGTCAATAAGAGTGATGATGTTAAAACTTTTCTAGTATAATAGGTACGGAGAATACATTATGGAAAAGTTGAGTTTGTTATTATTTTCAAATAGTGAGTTTCTAATTCTATTGTGCTTTACATTTGTAATACTTGGAATTGGCTATTTTTTATATCGTTTAGAGTACTTTAAAATAGATAAACATCGCAGTATTTTATCACTTGTTTTATTGATGATAATTTACGCAATCATTTCATTTTGGAAGCTTGGGTCAACTCGTTTTCCAACTACTACTTGGCAACCTACCGCCGAGAAACAACAAATCACATTTGACTTTGGTAAGAGTGAAAAATTCGATGCAATCTATACAATCTATGGGGAGGGTGATACAAATTCCAACCCTTCTGCTTACCAGATTGGAACCAATCAGATTCAAATCTATGCCTCGAATGATTTAAAGGATTGGACCCATATTGCAAGTTTAAATCAGGGAAATATTTACACTTATGCGATTGAACGAGGCAATTGGCAATATCGTTATATCAAACTCATCAATCCTAATGACAATAGTTCACTAACGGAAATTGGTTTCCGTAATGAAGATCATACTGGATTCTTACCTATTTCTATCTTGCGAGATAAGCAGAAGGATGGACCATATCCTGGTAGCTTACTTATTGATGAACAAGATAAATTAGTACTATCTCCTACCTATTATGACCAGGCGTACTTTGATGAAATCTATCACGTACGTAATGCATGGGAAATCGCAAATAGACAGTACATGTACGCAAATGTTCACCCATTACTTGGAACCAACATCATTGCCCTATCAATTCATTTATTTGGCATGAACCCATTAGCTTGGCGTTTGCCAGGAGCTATCGCTGGTGTATTCATGTTACCGGTATTGTACGGAATCTTAAAAATATTATTGAAACGAGATGATTTATCTTTAATTGGTTCATTCTTATTAGCAGCAGATTTCATGCACATGACGACATCTCGTATCGCCACCCTAGAACCATTTAGTATTCTATTCATATTATGTTCATTCTATTGGATGTTAAAGTACTGTATGTCTAGTTTTTATACCTTACCAATGCAAAAAGGAATTCTATATCTACTTGCATCTGGTATCTTTATGGGTTTATCAATTGCAGCTAAGTGGACTGGATGCTATGCAGCTGTAGGACTAGCAGTGATGCTATTTACAAACTGGATTCAACGATATCTTGAATATCAGAAGGATAAGCAAGCGCATTCTCAGTTCTTCCCGACACTGCTAAAGACAATGTTATTGTGCGTATTATTCTTCATCATTCTTCCAATTACAATCTACTGTATTTCTTATATCCCTGATCAGATTTTCCGCAATGAACCATGGTCTATCGCTAACGTTTGGAAACAAGCTCAACAAATGTATTTCTATCACGTGAATCTAAACGCGACACATCCATATCAAAGCACTTGGTTTCAATGGATATTTGATTTACGTCCAATGTGGTATTACGTTGGTAATGTTAAAGATGTATTCCATACAATCTCTTGTTTCTCAAACCCACTACTAACATGGGCAGGTGTCCCAGCAATCCTCTATACAACATACTGTGCACTATTTAAGAAAGATACGGTAGCTTGGTATATTGTGGTTGGTTATTTTAGTGGTCTATTACCATGGATTATCTATGTCCATCGTATCGTATTTGCATATCACTTCTATCCAACATCACTATTTACCATTATTGCGATTGTTTTCTGCATCTATCATCTTCAAGAGCTTAAATATCATATTGTAGTATCAGTATATCTAGCATTCTATGTAATGTTGTTTATCTTATTTTTGCCAGTAATAACTGGATTTGGTACGACTGTACAATTCGCTAAGTTTCTAGCATGGCTACCAGGATGGTATTTTGGATGAGAAAATATCGTAAGTTATTGCTTGATATCGTAATCATCCTGGCATTTACTATGCTACTAATGTTTCCATATCTAACAAAGAGTTTTCTAGCAATTGAACATGATACCTTCTTCCATGTATCACGTATTGAACAATACGCAAGAGCACTTCAACACGGGCAGGTGCTTCCCGCTATCTATCCTTATGAAAATGGAGGATTTGGTTATGGAAGCCCACTCTTTTACTCCGATATATTCTTACTGTTACCAGCAATTTTACATAACTTGGGACTAGTTTTGGTTGATAGCTATAAGTTTACTATATTTCTTGCAAGTTTCTTTTCTGGCATTACAATGTACATGCTTGCAAGTAAGTTTACTCAGAAGTCATCACTTCGATTACTTGCAGTCGCTGCATATCTCTTCAGCAACTATCACATCACAGATATCTATGTACGTGGTGCACTTGGTGAAGTATTTGCTCTTATCGGTATTCCACTCATCCTGTCGGGTCTATATGAAATCTTTGAATCCAACCAAAAGTATTCATTAAATTATCTTATCGGTTTAGTAATTACTGTACTATCACATAATCTAAGTTTCTTATTATGTTTTATACTGGTGATTGTTGTATGTATCATATATCTACCGAAGTGCTCATTTGATAGATATAAAATATTAGTAAGTGAAAGTATGCTGGCATGTTTATTCACTGCTTTCTATACCTTCCCGATGATAGAACAACTAAAATCACAACAGTTCTATCTCAATTACTATGCATCTAGTTCCGCATTAGAAAATCATGCAATGGCATTCTGGCAGTTCTTTGCCAACCAAACTGTGTTTGGGCTATCTGGCAACCAATATAACGCAAACAATGCAATGGTTGTTAATATTGGTTTATTTTTAACCATTGTACCTATCAGCTATCTCTTCCTTACTAAGAAGAAATATCCATTCATAACTATCATGTTAGTGATCGGATGGGGTTGTATGTTATTGCCTGCACAGATATTTCCTTGGAAGCACATGTCAGTGCTAAGGATATTACAATTTCCATGGAGATTAAACATGCTTGCATTACCACTATTATGTGTCCCTGCTGTAATAGGTATAGAAAACCTTACACGTAAACTTAAGTATTTACCTATCTGTTTGATATTGTTGTTGAGTTTAGAAGGAATCTACCATCTCTATCCTGCAACGAAACGTACATTTATCATGCCACACAATACCACATGGCAAGAAGTAACCAATGGTAAACTCATTGACCCGTACTATTCTGCACAATACATGCGCGTAGAACTTGCTGGTGGTGATTATCTTCCTTATCACTCTCCTGATTTCCGTAGTTATACAAAGACAATTCAAACTACATCAGGTGAAACAGTCACAACAGGAGAATGGATTGACTATGGTACTTACCGCTTTACAATTACCAATCCACAAACTGTTGTACTACCGATTACCTACTACAAAGGTTATATCGTTCGTAATATTGATTCTACAGAGATTCTAGAATCATCATTAAGTCACAATGGTCTCGTCAGTGTTTCAATACCATCTGCTGGTACGTATGTATGTCTGTACCAAAACACCCTCATACGTATGGTATCTATATGGATTTCTGTTCTTACCTGCATGATAAGTATAGGCTACATCATTTATCGTAAACGGAAAAAGGATATTTAATAACAATATCCTTTTCGTTTATTTAGATTTGGTACCACTTAATTTCGTTAGCTTCTAAGTGTAATGAGAAAGATGTTCCATCTCCACGATAGATAACAGTATCTTGTGGTTCATATGTGTTGTTTACAACGCAATAGCTTTGTGTAGAAGGATATACATTTACATCAACGTTATAGTTTTCAGAATACCACTTCTTCATGTCATCTTCACGATGACAACTGTAGTAGATTGCACGATAGAGAAGTCTTGCATTTTCGAAACTGAATGGTAAACCATTCATGTATACTGCTCTACCCTTACCATATTCATTAACTGCCAGCTTCACACTGAGGTCTTCTTGCTTGATAACCTTTGTGCCTGGTAATGCATAAACGCTATTTACGTTTTCACCCCAGTCTTCATGTTCTAACTGTTCTGTAATGAAGTGATTATGACATTCCCAGTTGTACTTATCTGTATGAAGTGTGAAGTCTAGTTCTTTATCAACACCTAATACATCATAAAGTGTGAAGAACTTACCATTTCTTGCACAAGCTGTTGGTTCACCAATACCGATGAAACCTCCACCATTATCTACATAACGACGTAGGATTGTAATAATCTTTTCATCGAATTCTTCACCACCACTAAAACTTGTGTAACTACTACCATAGTTTAGTACTACATCAATATCGTTTAAGATATCTGGATTTTCACGTAGTTCTTCAAAACTGATGAACTTCACATCAAATGGGAAACCACTAAGTGATTCAAGAACACCTGTATAGGAATAAATTTGCTTGTAGCGAATTGCGTGATGTACAAGATGTGCACCCCAACGGCGAAGCTCACCATAGCTATTTAATACACCAACCTTGAGTAGGTTATGTGGTGTTTGTTTTCCTACATGTTCATAGAGTTCTCTAAATTCATCGCATACTTCAGAAACATACTCGATAAACTCCGGGAACTTTAATGCAAGTTTCAAGTATCCACCATAACCGATACGATCAACTGGTGAACGCAAGATTGCACGACGTGCTGTCACCCAGTTTACTTTCGCTTCTTGTAATGGATCTCCACCTTCATGGAATGTATCTGGGAAGAAGTATGGTAAGAATCTACCTTCTGTATACTTCACACCCTTGATATCTGAAATCAAGCGTAATGTAGAACCTGAACCAACACTACCTACAACAGCGTCCAATCCAATTTCAGAGAAGTACTTACCATATGGTTCTGTACCAATCCAATGGTCTCCCAAGAACATCATCGCTTCCTTACCATAGGAATGACAGATGTCTACGAGCACCTTTGCAAGCTTGCATACTTCTCTTTGTTGGAAGTCGATAAAGTCTTTATATTCCTTGGAAGGAACACAGAACTGACTGTTATGGAAGCCTTTGTTAATAATAAATTCTGGACGGAACTTATACCCAACTTCCTTTTCGAACTGTTCCAAAATATATGGTGATACAGAAGCACTATATCCATACCAGTCAACGAACTTCTCACGAGCAAACTCATCAAACTGTAGTGTGAACTGATGGAAGAATGTTGTAAAGCGTACAACATTTACATCTTCTCTTTCTTTACAGAACTTATGTAACTTCTCAATGACGTGTTTCTGTGTTTCTGGTAAACGTACATCTAAAGTCATCTGATGTTCTTCATCTACCCAATCATTTGTTAAGAAGTTATACATGTGAACTGGATCCCACACGATAAATGCTAAGAAACTGACTGTGTATGCATGATAAGGAATCGCTTCCTCAATCACCACATCACCATTTTCTTCATCAAAATACCAGTTTGAAACAACTGTATCTGTTGTACGATCAATGACTTCCCACCAACGGTGAATATCATTTGTTGGGTTCACTTTGAATTGATCTTTATAGAAATGTTCCATGATTTTGATGCGTAAGCATGTATCTTTTGCAGTAACAAAGTCGCTCATCAAATACATCTGTTGCATCTCATCAGGGTGTTCTTTTGCCCACGCATTATCTTTGCGT
Organism: uncultured Solobacterium sp.; assembly: GCA_937895985.1. The sequence goes on along the minus strand of CALBKL010000162.1, from coordinate 20,295 downwards.
GTTGTGTAATATGTAGCGTATTGCTTAATATCCATCTTTCGTAATGCTTCAGGCATATCAGTGCCATCACAATCACGAATCGCATCAGCCTTCCACTTCTTGATGATTTCGATTGTATCCTCAATCACATCAATATCGGTTGGGACTGTAACTCTTCCTGTACTCATACTTAATTATTCTCCCTTAAACGATACGGTTTTCTGTCTCTGGATCAAAGAAGTGTACCTTCTCCAAATCCATTGCCAGTCTAAAGGATGCACAATCTGAAAGGTCATAGCGTGCATTCACTCTTGCCTGTAACTTCTGTCCTGCTATCTTGCCATGTAGGATAAATTCATTACCTAAAAGTTCACTTACATCAATTGCAAAGTCAAACACAGCACTTGGATATGTTTCATTTACAATTTCCTCTGCGTGTAAATCTTCTGGACGAATACCCATCACAATTTCTTTGCCTTCATATGCTTGCATGTCCTTTGTAAACTGTTCCGGTAGTTCAATATGCATATCACCAATGGTGAATTTTCCACCAGCGTATGTTCCCTTTAGGAAGTTTGTAGCTGGAGAACCAATAAATCCTGCTACAAACATGTTTACTGGATTCTGGTAGATTTCCTTTGGTGTGCCAATCTGTTGGATGTATCCATCTTTCATGATGACAATACGGCTAGCCATTGTCATCGCTTCTGTTTGATCGTGTGTTACGTAGATTGTTGTAGCACCGATGTTTTTGTGTAGTCGAATGATTTCACTACGCATCTGTACACGAAGCTTAGCATCTAAGTTAGATAATGGTTCATCCATTAAGAATACCTTCGCATTACGTACGATTGCTCTACCTAACGCTACACGTTGTCTTTGACCACCAGATAAAGCCTTAGGCTTTCTATCTAAGTATTGTTCAATCTCTAATGCTTTTGCGGCTGCACGTACACGACGGTCGATTTCATCTTTATTTGTCTTACGAATTTGTAATCCAAATGCCATGTTTTCATAAACTGTCATAAATGGATATAACGCATAAGACTGGAATACCATCGCAATCTCACGATTCTTAGGTGCAACATCATTCACCAATTTATCGTCGATATACAATTCACCATTTGTGATATCTTCCAAACCTGCAATCATACGTAAAGTTGTTGATTTACCACATCCGGAAGGACCAACCAATACGATGAATTCTTTATCCTGAATCTCTAAGTTAAAATCAAATACTGCCTGTACTTTATTATCGTAAATCTTATTGATATGACGTAATGATAAGTTTGCCATATATCGTCCCCCTATTTAAATCTCTTGTTATACAGATGTATAACAAACAAAATGCCAATCAGTCCAACTACCTGAATACCAAGATTCACATAGCCAACTTCTCTTTGACCAATAATTACCATTGCTAGACTGACAACAAATAGAATTGCCATCAAGATTGATTGTGTTGTTCGATTCATATGTCCTCCTAGTCCTTAAGACCGCCCAAGGTCATACCTTGTGTTAAGCGTCTTTGTACAAGAATGTATAAGATCAATGTCGGCAACATAACAATCACAAGTCCTGCATACATCGGTCCATAATTAGTCGCTGCTTTCTGTGCGGACATCAGATTCTGTAATCCTACAGGCAATGTTTTAAGTGCCTTTGTCTGCACAAGTGTTAATGAAATAATGTATTCATTCCAGAATGCCAAGAAGTTAAATAGGATAACTGTAATAATACTTGGCTTTGCCATACGGAACATGACTCTTACCATGGTTGTAAAATAACCACAACCATCGATTTCCGCAGCTTCTTCATATGCCTTTGGTAAAGAGCGGAAGTAGCTTGCAAGAAGATATACGGTAAATGGAATTGCTGTAGATGCGTATACAAGCGCAAGAACGAAACGGTTATTCATAAAGAACTGTAGTCCGCTTTTTGCTAGTGACTTATCCCAACCATTCAACATTAAGAAGATTGGCACAACAATGTAGTTTACGTTAATAAATAAGCCAGCCATGATGAGTGTGTTGAAGAACTTTCTGCCTTTGAATTGGAATCTAGCAAGTACATACGCAGCTGGTAATGAAACCACTAGTAAGATTGCTAGAGCCATTGCAGTTACAAGTGCTGAGTTCAAGATAAAATCACCAACTTGTGCAATTTGGAAGGCATCAATAAAGTTCTGAATATTAAATCCTTGTGGTAATGCCCATGGGTTTCCATAGAACTCAGCATTTGTTTTAATTGATGCTAAGAATACCCAGGATACCGGAATGATAATGGATATCGCTAAAGAAATCAGCGCAACATATATAAAGATTTTGTATAAATCAAAATGTTTTCTCTTCATATTGCCTCCTAAATCTCAATCGAATCACGATGTGTTACGCGATTGATTGCCCATGATAAGGTAAATGAAAGAATAAATACAACTGCACCGATTGCCATACCATAGCCATAACTTGAACGATTATATGCTTGCAAGTACATATAACTGAGCACTGTTTCACTAGCTCCATCAGGACCACCACCGGTCATGACTTGCACAAACAAGAAACTCAGATTAATGGTTGAAATGACGAAGAATGTAAGTGTTGTACGGATATTATCCCAAATCATCGGAATCGTTACCGAGAAGAATTGTTTTACTTTTCCACTACCCTCTAAAGACGCAGCTTCATATAGGTGTTCTGGTATCGTACTCATACTGGCCATGTACATGACCATGTAATAACCAATTGCCTGCCAAATTAATGCGGCAATTAACGCATATACAACCAAACCAGGATCACCAAGGTACTTTGTCGTACCAGCACTGCCGTTGAAAAGTCCTACAAGTGAATTTAATAAGCCATTTTCAGATGGATCATAAATCGCACTGAAGATTGCAGAAATAACAACGACAGAAAGGATATTTGGAATATAGAATATGATTCTAAAGAAGTTTTGTCCCTTTATCTTTTCACGAACCAGAATTGACGCAAACAAGATTGCGAAAGCCATCGTTACAATTGTTACTAGCACGATGATTAAGATTGTATTCTGAAGAGCGCGGATAAAACTCATATCTTTAAATAACGTCTGGAAATTCTTTAATCCTATAAATGTGCGGTTATCACTTAAGCCACCCCATTTAAACATCGACATCATAAACACGTTTATCGTTGGATATAACATAAACAGTGTTAGTAATATCATCGCTGGAGCTAAGCATATTGTGATAAACAGCTTCTTCTCAACACTTTTTTTCATTTCATTACCCCCTTCCTTAAAATAACGACGGCTGTCCACCATCGTTATTTTAATGAATTCTAATACTTAACAGCGAATTGATTATTTGTTTGCTTCGGCAATCTGTTCAACAGCCTTCACTGTTGCGTCATACCATTCATCAACTGTCTTGGAACCATTTACGATTGAGTTTACAGTTGCGTAGAGAACACCTGTATTAGCATCAGCTACACTCACACCTTCAACGATGTTGTCCATAACTTTGAAACCTACTGCATTTGACTTAGCGCCCTTGTCATAGATTGTGTAGTATAAAGCATTTTCATCATCTTTGCCGATGAACTTAGAAGCATCCTTTGTTGGCATTACAGCACCACCGTTTTCATAGAATAACTTTGTAGCTTCATCAGAATATAAGAATGTAATAAACTTCTTAGCTAATTCTGGGTTCTTAGCTTCTTTAGGAATAAATACCTGTTCTGTAAATGTTGTAGAGTAAGCATCACCTGTAGCAGTTACCTTAGGTAAAGCTGTGAATCCCCACTCAAATCCTGCAGCACGTGGAGCTTCAGCCATTTCGCCTGGTAACCATGTTCCGTTAGGAACGAATAATGCTTTGTTATCTAAGACTAATTGTTGGTTCTTCTTGAAGTTATCGCCGTTAGCGTTAGCTACTGTTGTTGGTTCAACATACTGAGCAAGCTTGCCAACGATTTCAAATGCCTTCTTAACTTCTGGTAACTTCCAAGCGTTAACGTCATATGTCATTAACTTCGCATATACTTCTGGTCCTGCTGTTTCATTTAATAAAGCAGAGAAGAATGCATCGAAGTAACCTGTTGTTGGGTATGTAAATAATGAGATACCTTCAGCCTTAGCCTTATCTCCTAATTCCCACATTTCATCCCAAGTTGTTGGAACACTCCATCCCTTTTCCTTGAATAGGTTAGCGTTATAGAATAATCCACATGGGCTGTAATTGATAGGTGCTAAATATAGCTTACCATCAGCGTATGGTTCTGTAGCTAAACCTTCATAGATACCATCAATGAGCTTATCCTTTACCTTTGTATCTTCACCTAATACTTTTTCATCAAGTACGCTTGTGATGTCTGTTAACATCTTTTCAGCGATCATTGTGTCTGTTAAGCCACCCTTAGATCCAACTGATAAGTAAACTAAGTCAGGATATGTTCCAGCTTGAACTTCACTACGTAATGTATCAGCGATGTTCTTTTCTAAACGAAGATCAACCTTAACGCCTTCCTTTTCTTCGAAAGCCTTAACAACAGCTTCCCAACCCTTTGTGCCATATCCGCCATCTAGACCAGAAATGTGCAATGTTGTTTCTTCACTTTCTTTTTGTGAAGAAGCAGATTCTTTTTTACTACAGCCAATTGCACCGACTGCGAGTAAACCAGCTAATGATAATGTCAATAACTTTTTCATATGTTCCTCTTTTCCTCCTAAGAAACTTATTTGATAATTTCAGTTTATGGGTGAAAACGCTTTCAAACAAGAGATATATTGCTAAATATTATCGAAATATTGCTCTAATATATCTATTTCGCAATATTTCATATAATCAATTAAAAATTAAGAATGCCAAAATGCGTTACATGGTATGATTAAAGCAATGATTACAGCTATTTCTCAGAACCAAAACGAAGATCGTTCACTAGGTAAGATCTTGTATGTTACCCACTCCCGCTATGAGGGAGATTGGCACTCAACTCCGCACAGTCATGCGTGTGCAGAGCTTTTCTATGTTATCTCTGGTGAAGGCAAATTCTTTGTTGAAGGGAAATACCTCGACATTCAAGCAGATGACCTGATTATTGTAAACTCATATATTGAACACACTGAGGTTAGTAAAGAGAATTCCCCTCTTGAGTATATTGTAGCAGGTATTGAAGGTTTACACTTCCATAGTGATGATAAACGCTTCAATAATAACTTCAGTATGCATAACTATAAAGCATATAAGAATGATATTCTTTTCTATCTCAAAACATTACTGCATGAAATGGAACATCAAGATGAATACTCCCAACACTTAGTAAATTCTCTACTAGAGATTATGCTTATTAACATGGTACGTCGTACCAATACAACACTAAATGTTTCACCGGTAAAAAAGACAACGAAAGAATGTATCTTCATCGAAAACTATATCAACGATCACTTTAAAGAAGATATAGACCTAGACAAGCTCAGTGAATTAACATTCTTAAATAAATATTACTTAGTACATGCATTCAACCAATATAAAGGTATTTCTCCGATGCGCTACTTAATACAGCGCAGAATCTCTGAAGCAAAATTCCTATTAGAGACTACCAGTTATAGTATGAATGATATCTCTGCTATCATTGGCTTCTCGAACCAAAATTACTTTACCTTTGCATTTAAACGCGAGATTGGTTGTTCTCCAAGTACGTATCGTAAACAATTCCTAAAAGCAAAAGACTAAAAACATGCATACAAAAAAGCCGATAACTCGGCTTTTTGTTATGAACGTAAGTCTGCAGATAGCTTTTCTTTGAGTTTTTCAAGAATCGCATCGTGAACAGTACGTACTTCTTCATCATTCAGTGTATGATCAGAAGCTTGGTATGTAATACGTAGAGCTACAGATTTCTTACCTGCTTCAACATGTTCTCCTTCGTAAATATCGAATACTTCCGATTTACGAACAAGCTTCTTACCTGTACTGTTAATAATCTTTAACATTTCTTCCGCTGTTACTTCTCTATCTACAACTAATGCAATATCACGTGAGATAGATGGATAACGATCAATCGGTACAAACTTTACCTTAGAAGCACTTGTCTCATTTACTACATCCAATGAAAGTTCCGCATATGTTACTCGTTTTAAATCATATTTCTTTGCATAGCTTGGATGTAATTCACCAAATAGACCTAATGGTTTTCGGTCTAAGAGAATCTCTGCACTACGATATGGATGGAAGTGTTCTACATCTGTAGTATTAGGGCGTACAGTAATACGTGCATCATTGAAACCACAACGATTTAACCATGTCATTAGGATTCCCTTTAAGGCATAGAAATCACCAGCTTCATTTAACTTGTGGAGTGGATCATTTTGTACATTACCGTCTAATACAACTGCAAGTCTTTCTTCTTCCTTATCCTTTGCATAAACCTTAGAGATTTCAAATAACAAGTTATCTGTATTTTGATGTGCTTCATTGTATTGCACACTTGTTAATACAGAGTTTAATAAACTTGCGCGAATGTACTTACGATTCTCTGACATTGGCATCGCAAGAGGGATTGCTTCACCAAGTGGTGATAACGCTGTCTTCATCTCTTCTTCAGAGATCAATGTATACGTAACAATTTCATTAAGACCAAAGGCCTTCAATGTTTCACGTGTCATACGTCTGAGTTTTTGCTTTGGTGATAGTTGACCAACAGTTGTACTCATCACTGGTAATGTAGATTTCAAAGTATCAAAACCAATCAAACGCACGATTTCTTCATCGATATCTGCACGACCTTCAATATCGACACGGTAACTTGGGATATGACATGTAATCTCATCTCCATTTACTTCTGGTTCAAAATTTAACCATGTGAGTGTTTCTTTCACTTCATCCATCGTAAATGCTGTACCTAATAAGACATTACAGTGAGAGAGTGTTTCCTTTACCACAACTGGCTTATAACCATCTGTACCATAAATAACTGTTTCTTCAAATCCATCTGCACATGCATACTCTTGTAAAAGTTGTACAGAACGGTCCATAGCCTTCTGTGCAGCTAATGCCTCAATACCCTTTGTAAAGCGCTGTGCTGCCTCAGTAATGAGGTTTAAACGAATGGATGTGCGACGTACAGAAGTCTTATTGAAATGTGCCGCTTCAATAAAGATACCTTCTGTTGTTTCATCGATCATGGACTCTTCCCCACCCATGATGCCAGCAATACCAGTCACTTCACCATTTGTAGTGATGAGAATATCACCCTTTTCAATCGCAAACTCGACACCATCTAACGCAGTCATCTTTAACTCACGATCATCCACAACTGTAATTTCTCTTGTTGGAAGCTTTGCTAGATTGTAATAGTGTAATGGCTGTCCCGTTTCAAGCATTACAAAGTTAGAAATATCAACAACATTATTAATGGAATTGATACCTGCCGCATGTAAGTATTCCACCATCCACTTTGGAGATGGTCCTACCTTTACATGATTTACAACTTTACCCATGAAGAAGTCACACTTTTCAGTGCTGCTTGTCACTTTGAATGTGGATGGTGTTCCAATGTTAGATTTACCAGCATAATCAGGCCACTTCACTTCACGATGTAAAATGGCACCAACTTCCTTTGCCATATTCCACATGCTAGAACAATCTGCACGATTTGGTGTTAATGATACATCTAAAATCGTGTCATCATAGCCTATGTATCCAAGAACATCTGTTTCACCAACAGGTGCCTCCTGTGGTAACTCTTCAATTCCATTAATTTGTTTTTCTGTAAGATATTTATGATCAATACCTAATTCACGTAGTGAGCAAAGCATACCATTTGATTCAATTCCATGAAGTGGCTTTGCTTGAATGGTAATACCAGGTAAAACTGCACCAGGTAAAGCTGCGATTACCTTTAAACCTAATCGGCAGTTTGAAGCACCACATACAATTTGCGTTGTATCGTTTTCACCTGCTCCATAGCGAACGATTGTACGGTGTAAATGTGTATCTGGAATATCCTCACATTCAATTACTTCCGCAATCACAAGGCCAGTTCCTTGTGCCATCGGTTCAATTCCTTCAACTTCTAGTCCAGCAGTGGTTAATTTATTTGCTAGTTGTTGTGGCGTAATATCACTTAAATCTACATATTCCTGTAGCCATTTATAACTTAGTCTCATTGCCTTCCTCCTCTTAGTCAAAACGATCGAATGTCTTCAAAAAGCGAACGTCATTTGTATAGAAGTTGCGAATATCATCAATTCCATATTTCAACATCGCAACTCTTTCAAGTCCTACACCGAAGGCAAATCCAGAATACTTCTCAGGATCAAATCCATTCATGCGTAATACATTTGGATGTACCATACCTGCACCTAAGATTTCAATCCAACCAGATCCCTTACATACGTTACAACCCTTGCCATTACAGAATGGACAAGATACATCAACTTCTACAGAAGGCTCTGTAAATGGGAAGTATGATGGACGGAAACGAACTGTTCTACCTTGACCAAACATTGTGCTAGCCATGTATTCTAATGTTCCCTTCAGGTCAGCTAAAGTAATATTCTCACCAACGACAAGGCCTTCACATTGCATAAACTGATGACTATGTGTCGCATCGTCGTCATCGCGACGATAAACCTTACCTGGGCAAATTAACTTGATTGGAACCTGCCCTTTTGCCTTTTCTAATTCACGCATCTGCATCGCAGTTGTATGTGTTCTAAGTAGTGTATTTGGATCGATATAGAAGGTATCCTGCATATCACGTGCTGGGTGATCTTTTGGTGTATTGGCCAATTCAAAGTTGTAGTAATCCTGTTCAACTTCAGGACCTTCCGCAACCTTATAACCCATACTCAAGAAGAGGTCTTCAATCTCCTGTTGAATCATCACAAGTGGATGTGTTGTTCCAAGTTTATGGATATCTCCAGCTAACGTAACATCAATCTTTTCGGCTTCTAGCTTACCTGCAAGAGCCGCAATCTTTAACACTTCTTCTTTTGACTCTAATACTTTGGCAACCGTATCCTTACATACGTTTACCTTCTGGCCAAAGGCTGGCTTTTCCTCTGGTGGTAAAGCTTTCATCTCAGACATGAGTGCCTGAATACTACCCTTTTTACCTAAGTATTGAATTTTAACTTGTTGTAATTGTTCCAAGGTTGTTGCTAGCTCAATCGCAGCTAACGCTTCTTCTTGGACCTGCATAACTTTATCGCTCATCGACCTTTTCCTCCATAAAAAAATTCCTGCAAAATATTGCAGGAACGTTATTCACGCGGTACCATCCTGATTCGCACAAATGTGCGCACCTCAATTCATCTGTAACGTAGATATACGGAGATGATTAATCTCGCTAGAAAAGTGAATTCACCAAGCGTCTTCTATAGAACCCTTTCAGCGTTTAGGTTCCTCTCTGTCTATAGCGTGTTTGGCTACTACTCTTTTCGTTATCGCTTTAATAGCCATATTATACGGCAAACCACATAAAAATGTCACTAGTTTCCACAAAATCAATTTCTACAAATAAAGTTTTCCAACGTCAATTGTAGATTCTCTTAGCAATAACTCAATCGTCCGTAATTTATAGACATGCCCATAATCCCTGTGACAGATGACAAATGTTTTCTTCTTTTCGAAACTTAAAAATTTTTAAAGTTTCGAAAAAAATTTATAACTAACAAGAAAATATACTGTCGAAACAGTATATCTTCTTGTTATTGTTGATAATACTCTGCCTGCGCTTGATAGAGTGTGTAATATTCACCTTGTTTGTGCATGAGTGAATCATGATTGCCATCTTCTACTAACTTACCATCTTTAAAGACAACAATACGATCACAGAACTTACATGAACTCATACGGTGAGAGATATAGATAGCTGTCTTACCTCCAACAAGTTTATCAAAGTTCTCATAGATTTCTGCTTCCGAGAATGGATCCAAAGCTGCAGTAGGTTCATCTAGGATTACAAATGGAGCGTCTTTGTACAATGCACGTGCAATTGCAAGTTTCTGTGCTTCACCACCAGATAACTTAACACCTTCACTATTTAAATCTTCTAATACACAATCCAGTCCATCATGACCAGATGTAAAGCGTTTCTCTAGGCCTACGTCAGCAATAATCGCATTGATATCTTTTTCTTCATTGTGATGACCGCACTCTAGATTTTCTTTTGCGCTGATATTGAACATACTAAAGTCTTGGAATACTGGACTAAAGATTTTTGTATACTCATTGAAGTCAAACTTTTGAATATCAATACCATTTAACAAGATTCTTCCTTCGGTCGGTTGATACAAGCGACATAGTAACTTGATGATTGTTGTCTTACCAGCACCATTTTGTCCAACTAACGCTAACTTTTCACCAATCATAAATGTAAGATTCACATTGGATAATACAAGTTGTTCACTATTTGGATAGTGGAAACTTACATTTTCAAAACAGAACTCATATGCATTATCATTTCTCTTTTCAATTGGTAATGAACCTGTGGTACGAATAGATTCATCATGCGAGAAATCCGTAAAGTAATTTAGATAATCCAATTGGAATACTGCATCACTATAAGATATGATACAACCCGAAATATATTGGATCAGTTGTTGCATTGCACCTGCATATAAGAGCACAGAACCAATTGATAAATAACCATGCAAGCTTAAGTATGCGATATAAATATATGTACATGCTCCAAAGATACTTAATGTGAAGTTATAAACCGATTCATATCTTCCTTTTCTCTTAGAGAAATCCAAATAAACATGGAATGTTTTAATAATATTTTTAAAATACTTTTCAAATAACTGATCCATTCGATTGATCATCATTTGTTTCTTGTATTCTACATTGACCATTGTTGTGAGTAGATAACTAAACACGGAGTTGTTATGAATATTTCTTTTATTTAAGTCTTCATAATAAGCACTCGTTCGTTTTAAAATGATAACACCCAAACAAATACAGCCAACTGCAAGTAATAGTAATAATACTAAATAGAACGAATACTGCATTGCCTGATAAAACAAGTACCCTACAAAACAGAAAGCATATAGAGCAGAAAATAAGTTAGTGCATAACAGAATTATGATCTGTAAGAAAGAACCAGTTCCTCCTGTAGCATTCATACGATTACTTACTGCACGTACTTTTGTCATACTATCGTTATCTTCAAAAATATCGTAGCGCATGGTAAACGACATATAGTTCACCTGACTCATGATTACTTCATCTGTAATAAATTCATATCCCTGTAAATAAGAATCAATCCAATTACCAATGAAGGATAATAGATAACTACTCACTAGCATAATCGTGACAACTTGAATTGCGGCTTGAAACTGGCTTGTAAGTAATAAGTCTAAGATACGTGAATACCCAAACAGCACAATAAAGTTAGGTGTACTTCTACAGAAGGCTAATGTAAGCATCTGTACAGTAATATGAGGAAATTGAACTTTTAAAAGTTGAATCAAATCATGCGTTTGTTGATAGAATTGCTTGAGTTTCATCTTGTTCTTCCTCCTTGTAGTATTTTGCTTGTACATCAAACATCTCTGCGTATTTACCATTTAATTTCATAAGTTGCTCGTGAGTTCCTTGTTCAACAATCTCTCCATTTTCCAAGAAGACAATATTATCGCAGAAACGAGTTGAAGCTAAACGGTGTGAAATAAATAGTGCACTCTTATCTTTTGTAATTTCCTTATACTCTTCATACATATCCTTTTCTGCTAGTGCGTCAAGCGCTGCAGTTGGTTCATCTAAGATGAGTAAAGAAGGATTTTTGTAATATGCCTTTGCGAGCAATAAACGTTGTTGTTGTCCACCACTGAGATTGATTCCATCTGGTGATAGATCTGTATTGATATAACTATGAATTCCCTTTGGTAATTGATTAACAATCGTATCTAACTTAGAGATGCTTAACGCTTCTTGTACACGATTTTCATTATAGTCTTCTTCATGCATGCAAGAAATATTTTCACCAATTGTCATAGAGAACAAATCAATTTCTTGGAATACAATTCCAAGTTTACTAAAGTAATTCTCTTTATTAATGGCTTTCAAATCGATACCATTGACTAAGATTCTTCCTGAAGTTGGTGTATACAATCCACTTAACAGTTTCACGATTGTAGTTTTGCCTGCACCATTTACACCTACAAGTGCGAGTTTCTCTCCTGTTGTAAAGTGTAGATTAAAATTCTTTAAGACATACTTTTCACTATCTGGATATTGAAAAGATACATTCTCAAAAATAATATCGAATGGTGTACTCGCTTTCTTACCATCTTGATTAATCACATTTTTATCCATTTCAAATTCATACGTTCTCTTTGTTAAATCTAGATTAGAATGTAATTTCGCAATCTCAGCAGTTAAAGCTGTGAATCGTTGACCATAACTAATGACAATACCGATATACAGAACGAAAGAACTCATTTCAATCATGCCATGCATCATCAAATAGATTAGATATCCATAGGTAATTCCATCACGGATAAATCCTAAAATAACATCTGTTTGTGCTATCCATCCTTTGTATTTTGAAGCGGCGATTGTCTTCTGTACAAGAATATCGTTATTTTCTTGCATCTTTGCTTTTAAAAGATCCTGCATCTGATAGAGACGAATATCTTTTCCCTTCGCACTCTTTTGTGAAAGGCTATTAAAATAACGAGACTTAGAATAATTCTCTGCCTTTTCTTCATCTTTCTTTAAATACAATGCATAGCATTTTTCATAGATTTCATAATGTAGAAAAGAAATACATAATAGAGCTAAAAGAATTGGTAGGCCAATTCGGCTGATAAAAACTGCATATAGTATCAAACTGAAAATTGCAGAGAAAACAATCACAGTATTATGATAGACACCTTCCGCACCTTCCATATTCGAATTTAATGCACGAATTCCATTTTCAAGTTTTTCCTGAGCAGGCTTTGTTTCGTAGTAGGAATAGGTTAATTCCTGTACCTTTTTGGCCACTGGTAAGATAAATAATTTTTGTCTTGGAATTACATATTGCATACTATTTCTTGTTGAAAGGTAAACATGCCACATGCTAAAGATTCCATACACCGCAAATAAACCAAGTATCTGTAATACCAATGTTGTCCAATCTTGGGTTGTAGTAATAAATTGAATGATAGCAGCTGGTAATAATACAGCGATAAATCCTTCTATTACTGAGATAACAATCTCTAACAACATCATTTTGATTACATGTGGGTCGCATTTCCATAATCGGTAGAGCATATCCTTATAAATATTCCATCTAGTAAGCTTCATAGTGATTACCTCCTTGCAGAAATACAATACTTCATATGACTGAAGCAAATAAAAAAATGCATGAATTGTTCAAATTCATGCACGAAATGCTTATAGTGGTAATACAATCTCCGTTGCAAATACACCTGGTTCATTTTGACGGTTTAAATATCCATCATATTTCTTAACGACTTGATCAACTCTCTTTAACCCATGTCCATGGTCGCCTCGTTTCGTCGTGAAATAGTGATCGGTACGTTGCTTTACTGTCTCACTTGTAGCGTTTGTAATCGAGATATAGAGTTGTTTCTTTAGGATACCAATATATACTCGAATAAATCGTTCATCCGGATCTTTTATCTTACGACAAGATTCAATCGCATTATCCAATAGATTTCCTAAGATAACGCACAAGTCTAAATCTGATACATGTAATTGCGGTGGAATTGACGCATCACAATGAATACGAATTTGTCCTTTTTCCGCAATCGCAAGTTTCGCGTTCAAGATAGAATCTAATTGTAAGTTTCCAGAATGATAGAGTGTATCGATAGAATCCAAATCTGTCTCAAGTTCATTGAGATAGTCTTTCATCTGCTCAACTTTATTCAAAGAAAGATATCCTTTTAAAGACTGTAGATGGTTATGATAGTCATGTCTCCATCCACGCATAGTCATGTAGATATTTTCAATTTCATCCATCTGCTGTTTCATCAGTTTATTCTGATAGATGATTGTTTTATCTTCTTCACGCTTCATAATTCTTTGTAAAAGATATTCCAGTAAAATAAAAATTAGTGCTGCAATACCACCTGCGATAAAACCATCATAATAAACACCAAGGAACAGAATTCCAAGATACAACAGAATGATGATAGTTGAAAAGATTCTTTCTTCTTTTAAGAAATGATAATGATTCCAAATAAAACATAAGAAAATCCATACAACTATCATATAAGAGAAACGATAAACACTATATCCTGTAAGTGCCAGTATCATAATCGACACAATCACATGCATGAATGTTATATGTATCTTCTTGATAATAGCTTCATAAAGTGCTAAACCAATCAATATGATTACAGACATCATAATACACCTCGATTGGCTGCGATAAATTCCTGCATACACATTTCATAATTACCACGTGCGATTGGGAACTGTATACCATCTTCACCAATACAATCCTTCTTTGTTACACGTACAATATTTTTCATATTTACCGCAAAAGAGCGATGAATTTGTAATAATGGCATATGCAACATTTCAAGAACTTCACGAATACTCTGTTTGATGATAATTGTTGTTTCCTCGCTCATGCCATCACTACGCAAATAAATCTTTGTCTCATGGCCAAGTGCTTCAACACCAATCACATCACGATGATAAATTTTATATACTTCCTTCTTAGAAGAAATAATCGAAAATTCTTCTGATATATGTAATTGCTTGATTGCCTTATCTAATATCTTAAATAATTGATCTTTCTCATAAGGTTTTAAAAGATAGGCTAATGCGTCTACATCATATCCTTCAAAGACAAAGTCTTTGACACCACTGATAAAACATATCAAATGATTTAGACGTGCTTGTCTCATCTTACGGGCAAGTTCAATCCCTGTCATATTCTCCATTTGAATATCCAATAAAAGTAAATCTGCAACAAGACCATTCTGCAAATCCCACCAGAGATTATCACAATCTGTATATTTTAATATTTCAATTTCCAAATGATATGCTTGTGCATATTCATGAATGTACTTACACAAGATATCCATTTGAAGCTGTTCGTCATCACATACAATATATTTCATGCAACTATCATACCTTTTTCATCATAGATGTCCAACTTATATTTTGCTGTTCACCGAATACTACTACATATTTCTATATATGTTTCCCTGATATATTTTGTGGATAAATCAATGTTTCAGGATGAGAAAACTCTAATGTTATATTTTTATGTGGATTAATCAAAAGATTCAAAATAATTGGTTCTTTTGTATGCTCAGAGGTAGTCATCATTAGTTTGCGATATGGTTGGAAGCCACATTTTTCTTGAACCCTCTTTGATTGTTGGTTAAATGAAAAATGCCCACAAAGCAGGAAATCATAGTTTAATTCATTAAATAAATACTTGATAACTATCTTTACTGCTTCTGGCATGATACCACTTCCCCAATAGTCTTTACTTAAAACAAAACCAAGTTCTCTTCCTTGATAGGCTGCAAACTCTGTCAAAGCTTCTTCTCTTCCATATTTTTTGATTTTAAGAGAGCCAATTACTTTTTGGTCTTCTTTGTGATAGATTGCAAATACTTGGTTACTCTCGATAAACATATCTAATATTTTTTGCGTTTCTTCTTTACTGGCATGATGTTTCCAACCAGCCATTTCACCGACACCTTCAACAGAAGCGTAAGCATAAAAATCATCTAAGTCCTCTTTTACAAACGGTCTTAAAATAAGTCGCTCTGTTTCTAGTTGTATTCCATTGATATGAAAATCTGCGTTCATTAACAATTTCTCCTTTAGTAGTTATACATCATAACGATAACTATCATAGGCACGATAGATATCATCTAGATGTGTATGATTTAAAACAAATGAATCTCCTAGTAATGTAAACTCTCCGTCCACGATTAATAGACCACTGTTTTTAGGGATTGCTACTACTGGATTTCCTACATCTTCAATTTCACGAATAATTGTAGATAAATGTTCTTCATCTTCGACGTAATTTATATCCACATCAAATTCTGATAGTAGCCCTAGTCCTTCTTGTAGTTCAAATGTATTATCTAGATTTGACTCGTGAAATGTATCAAGTTGTACAAGAGCACCTGCATGATGTCCAATTAGGATACCATCAAAGTTGCACAGTAAATCACGTAAGCCTAAATCTTCGATTCTCTGCATAATCCATTCACCACAATCACCAGTGATCACAATAATATCTGCAGCTTTAATTTTCGCTTTTGCGCTTGCGTAGTTATCCTTGTAATAATTAAACCAACTAATTTGTTTTTCGCGAATACCGTAGTTATAGAAAGGACGTACCATCATTTCATACGCTGGTTTCCCTTTTGCAAAGAAGTCATCCCATGTCGCAAATTCATTAGACCAACCATCGTTATATGATAATGGCATCATCAGTACCTTCATATCTTTCTCGATGAGTTGTGATAATTCACCAAAGCCCCATGCTTGATCGAATGTAAATTGATTTAATAGTATATGTATCATGTTTATCACCTGCATTCATTATATGACTTGTATAGTAGAAAATCTATTTTGTATAATCACTGTAAGGAGGCTGTTATGGTACGCTATCATATTTTTGTGGAAGGAAGAGTCCAAGGCGTTGGCTTTCGCTACTTCGTTTCAATGCATGCACAATCTTATGGATTAACGGGAAGTGTGAAAAATCTAGATAATGGTTTGGTAGAAATCTATGTACAAGGAGAAAGTGATACCATTGACCAATTCCTTGCGACTATCATTAAAGGAGATGGTCGTTTCATCAAAGTTGATGATTACTCCTGTAAAGTTGTCCCTATCATCCCAGATGAAAGACGATTTTCCTGTCAATATTATTAACATGCATACAACATTTTCTAAGGGCAAAAATGCCCTTTTTTCTTTCGAAAATATTAATTTTTGAAATGTAAGCGATTACTTGTGATTTTTTTATCATTTAGTATTGTCTTGGTTATGTAAACGTGATATTCTTGCTTACGTGAAATAATTCACATGGAGGAAAAGGACATGGCAGTCAAAAAGAAAGAAACAAAAGAAACAAAAGTAAATACAGCCCCTGTGGAAGTTCGTGTCAAAGAAGTAGATGACAAAGTTGCCCTAGCATTAAAGGCACTCGATGACTTTGCATCATTTGACCAAGAAAAAATCGACTATATCGTTGCAAAGTGCACAGTAGCAGCACTTGATCAACATGGTACATTAGCGAAAGCAGCAGTTGATGAAACAGGACGTGGTGTATTCGAAGATAAAGCAACAAAGAACTTATTTGCTTGTGAGTACATGGTGAATTACCTACGTGACCTAAAGACAGTTGGCATCATCAGTGAAGACCCTGTTACAGGTATTACAGAAGTAGCTGAACCAGTTGGTGTTGTTGCAGGTTTAACACCAGTAACAAACCCTACTTCAACCGCAATCTTCAAGAGTTTACTTGCATTAAAGACAAGAAACCCTATCATCTTTGCATTCCACCCAAATGCACAAAAGTGCTCTGCTGAAGCAGCACGTATCGTATATGAAGCAGCTTTAAAGGCTGGTGCTCCTGAAAACTGCATTCAGTGGATTGAACATCCATCCATGGATGCAACAAGCGCACTCATGAATCATCCAGGTGTATCTACAATTCTTGCAACTGGTGGTAACGCAATGGTTAAGGCAGCTTACAGCTGTGGTAAGCCTGCATTAGGTGTAGGTGCTGGTAACGCTCCTGCATATATTGAAACAACTGCAGATATCAAGCAAGCAGTTAACGATATCGCAATGTCCAAGGCATTCGATAACGGTATGATCTGTGCAAGTGAACAGACAGTTATCGTTGATGAAAATATCTATGAAGATGTTAAGGCAGAATTCAAACACTATAATGTACACTTCTGCTCACCTAAAGAAAAGAAATTACTTGAATTTGATAATATAACAAGTGCAGAAGCGATAAAGCGAAAGCAAGTGTATTATCAAAATATGCTTTCAGCAGTAGAAAAAGGTACAAAAGCAGAATATGAATTGAAGTTGAAAAGCATTAATTCAGCTTATCAATTAGAATTGCTCGAAGCACAAAAGCAAGTGATGAACGAAGAAGAAAAAGCAGAACTTTTAAACTCAATTACTGAAAAATTCTATCAACAACAGCTTGATGCGCAAAAAGAGTTCAAGAATAAAATGATAGATGATCAGGCAAAAGAGATAAAAGAGCGTTTCGAAGCTGAAATATTAAAAACGGATCTAAATGGCAACAACGATTTTTCAGAACGTCTTGGAATTTTAGAACTTGAATTGCAACAACGTCAAGAATTGCTTAATAACGCACAGCAAAGAGAAGGTGAAAGTATCGAAGAATTTAACCTTCGAAAGTTACATTTGGCGAAAGATGCGAAAGACAAAGAAAATGAAATATCATCAGAAATTATTGGGCATAGAATGCAAGAATTGGAGAGTTTGCGCAATGTCGTTGGCGGTGTTTCAGATGTTATCGAAGCGTTTGGGGTAAAAAATAAAGCACTTGCGCAGGCGTCAAAAATGGTTGCACTTGCAGAAATAGCAATTAACACTGGTGTTGCAATTTCAAGTGGTATTAAAGCGTCTGTTGGCGTGCCTTTCCCTAAAAACTTGATAGCTATTGCAACTACTATTTCGCAAGTTTTAAGCGGTGTAGCAACTGCAATTCGCACCGTCAAATCGGCTAAATTTGCAACTGGTGGTCTTGTAACGGGTTCAGGCAGTGGCACAAGTGATAGTATACCCGCACAACTTTCAAATGGCGAAAGCGTGCTAACTGCAAATGCAACAAGTATGTTTGCACCCGCTTTAAGTGCGTTTAATCAAATTGGCGGGGGTGTTCCAATCGTCAACAACGGCAATAGCCAACAACAGATTGGCGAAGAATTTCTTGCACGAGCAGTAGCACGAGGTATGGCAAGTGCACCACGTCCAATTGTGAGCGTTGAAGAGATAAGCAAAGCAAGTAACAGAGTTGAAACAATCGAAAGGTTATCAACGTTAAATTAAAAGCAGATATGACACAATACGAACTACTAAAAACAGCAGAAAGCATTCTTTCAATGCTCAATGCAAATGAAATAGATGCAAAAGACGTGATATATTTAAATCTATACAAAGAATATACACGTTTAAAAGAAGAAGGTCACAAAGTCAATTACATCGTTACTTATTTAAGTGAAGAATATAATTGTAGTGTTGCAACAATTTACAGAGTTGCAAAGAGAATGGAAAAAATAATTGAATAGTTTGATTAATATTGTTTAGCGTTAAGTGTCTTTTGTTCGTGAGAATAGAAGGCACTTTTTTATTATCACGTTGTGCGAGTAGTGTTTATAAATATAAACATTAGTATTTATATTTATAAAGTACTTTTGTAGTATAGAAAAAACTTAATGATATGGCAGTTTTAAAAATTTACAACGACATTCAAACAGAAAATGAGAAAAAAGCAAGTGAGTTTTGGGGCGAAGCAGAGGGCGTTTGCTTTAAAGACATTGACGCTTTTTGTGAGAGTTTGAAAGAAGATGACAACACAATTGATGTGCGTTTGCATTGCAATGGCGGTTCTTGCATCGAGGGCTGGAGCATTTACGACAGATTGCGTGCAACTGGTAAAGAGATAACTTGTACAATTGAAGGCAATTGTGCATCAATGGCAACAGTCATTTTGATGTCTGCACCAAAAGAAAGAAGAAGAGCATACAGCAATGCGCAAATTTGCGTACATAATCCGTGGATTAATGGTTATGACTTGAACAGCGGAATGACAGCCGACGATTTAGAAAAGTATGCAAGAGATTTAAGAGAGCAGCAAGAAAAAATCTTAAATCTATACGTTGAGCGTTGCGAATGTGACAAAGAAGAAATGCAAATGCTAATGGATGAAGATAAATACATTAGCGCAGAAAGAGCAAAAGAACTTGGTTTGATTGGCGAAATTATTGCGCCAATTTCTGCAAAGAAGACAACAGAGTTTAATAATAAAAAACAAAATCAAATGGGAAAAAAAGAAAAGAATGTAGAGGTCAAAGCATCTCTATTAGACAGAGCACTTGCAAAGCTTGGATTGCGTAGCATTGAAGAACTTGCAAAAGGTATGGATTTGTCAACTTCAGATGGTCAAACGCTTACTATCGAGAGAGAAGAAGGCGAGCCACAAGTTGGCGATGTAGCGTCACCAAATGGCGAATTTGTAATGCCTGATGGCAAAACAATCGTCGTTGTTGATGGTGTAATTACTGAAATTCGTGAAGACGCCAACGCAAGTAAAGAAGGCGAAGAAGGCGAAGAGTTAACACGAGTTGCAG
>CALBKL010000161.1 GCA_937895985.1 uncultured Solobacterium sp. | reverse complement strand
CTTATCAGCAAATTCCATAACTTTTTGATTACGCTCTAACAAGTCAATAAACATTGACATGTTTCTAACAAACTCTGCCGGATCTCCTACAAGAATTGTATATTCATCATAATAATGAACTTTCAATGTTTTGTTTGAGAATGGATATTTAATTGGCATTGGAATGTTGTAATCATAGCTAACTTTGATTTGAGACATAATAATTGAATTTTCATATGCCACATCAGGATCAATTGCATCAGGAGCGATACTCTTGATAATGGAATATTCTTTGATTTTACTAATTCTACTAATCAATAAGTCTTCCATCTCTTGTGCTACTTCGTTTCCATGTCCAGAAAGGATATGTCTATATGGTTTAATGGCTGCCTTATTTCCAATCTCTGATGGAATACCACCATCTTTAAGTATCTTTACCTGCATTGGATTTTCTGCAGCAGATGCCGCATCAATTGCAGCATGCACAATCTCAAACTGTATACGTGAATGAATGTAATATATATTTCCCAGCACTATCATCATAAAGACCACAATAAAGACAATAGGAAATACAATTGTAGCCTCTACAAGAGACATCGATCCCTTTTCGGATTTTAATGTTTTGTACATCGAAATTCCTCCTTCTAAGTGCTGCTAAACTCTATAGAAGCCCGCCTGTGTTTGGACGGGCATGTGTAAAGCAGTTTTACTGAACAGCTTCTTGAGCTTTTTGATTCATTGTTTCGAATAAGCTATCTAACAATGCACCAATTTGTTTTCTAAATAACGCTGCTAATACCAGAGCGATTGCAATCAATACAACGATTACAACTAAATCAACAGCACCCTTCTCTTCTTTCATAAAAGAGTCAAATGCGTTTTTAGCTCTGATTAAAGTAACATTAATCAAATCCATCATGTCTTCTTTCTCCTTTCATTAGACTCACAATCCGATATTGCTGAAAATCGGCACCACTACCATTGTTAATATTGCAATGAATATCAATAGCATTGGCAACAGCAATTTACTATTTGCAGCTTCGCCTTTACGACGAAGATACTGCTGTTTTAATTTCCATTGTTCTTTACTCTGTTGGATTAACATCATCGTTAAATCTTTATTACCCTTTGTTAAACCCTGAACAATGGTGGAGATAAACTTCTTTACCTCCTGTACCATGGAGCGTTGTCCGAATTCATATAAAGCATCTACTTCCGGTATGCCGTTATTCATGTTATCAACACTAATCTTCATTTCTCCGTAAAGGACACCCTCATTAGAGTTTGCTACCTTTTCCCAAGCTTCATGAAGCGTCATACCTGCGTTAACTAGTAACGCCAGCTTTGATATAACTTCGGTAAATTCATCCAGCATCTCATCCGAGCGCTTCTGGATTTTTTCTTTCATTACCGTTCCATAGTAGTAGAATGCTACACCGCCTATAACCATGCACAATAAGAACATGGATAAACTTCTAGTAAAGCAATATAGCGGCATCGCGAATGTCATTAGCGTCAACATCATTGTAAAACGCTGTGCATATGACACTCTCAAGTAGTAATCAATATATTTCTCGCCATATAAAATTGCGATCTGTTTTCTAGCTTCTCTATCTTCCTTGCGACGGAAGTCTAGCCCCAACATATTTACCAATGCATATCCCACAAAATACAATTCATGCATTGGATAATCTTCATCTCCTAAAGTTGCAAATAACGCTGCATCTTTCTTCCCCTTGAAATAAAGATATATATAGAACAGAAGAAATAGGATGCCTATCGCAATGACGACAATATCAGTTATTGTAAAAAACCCCATATTCCCTCCATCATTAAATCTTAATATCTACAATCTTCTTCGCCATCAAGTATGCTACGATGACAATCGCAATTCCGACAATCTCTGATACAAGACCAGTAACAGAAGCGTAGTTATTCGCAAAGTCTGTACTTGTAAGCTTCATAACAATAATCATTGCTAATGGAAGTACAAGCATCATATTTAACTCGATCTTTGTACCAGCGTACATTGTGATAATATCTTCTCGAACCGTAATCTTGTCACTAATGACATCGTAAGTATTACGAATAACTTCTTTGATGTTACCACCCTTGCGGTAACAGATTTCAAATACATTCGTAAAGTCCGCAATATCATCAATACCACTTCGATCAGCGAAGTCTTTTAGTAATTCTTCTAATGTAATACCATTGATCAGACCTGTATTAATCACTTCTAATTCATTCATGATCATCGCACCAGATTCGTATTGATTCCCCAAATCGTCATACGAACTCTTAAATGCATCTGTTACGTTTTTACCAGCATTTAGCGAAGTTGTTAATGCTTCGAGCATATCTCTAAATTGTAAAGTCAATTGACGTTTACGATTTTCACAGAGCTGCTTTGTACGAATTGGCAAGTAGAAGCGAGCTGCCAATGCACCAAATATAACAAATAACAGAATATCAACAATCAATGTTAGTTTTGTTGCTACACCAAATTCATCTTTAAACTGGCCACCAAAGAAGGCATAGCCTGCAAGGCCACCTACCACAAACCCAAGTAATGTATACAGAATCATTTCCTTCTTTGTCATGTAATAGACTTTATAGTTTAATGTCTGTATGTTTGTCTTTGAGCGATAGTACTGAGGTTCCTTTTCAACAGCAGGCTTCTTTACTTTTACCTTTGGCTGTTCTTTTTGTTTCTCTTCTTTTTTCTTAAAGTTAAACAGCGGTTTCATCATCTACCTCCAATAAAGCAGGCAGTTTAATTCCGGCCAGCTGGAACTTCTTTGTCTTAACAAATTTGTTCTTAGTACGTTTTAGTTCACCAACAACATGTTCAGCAGAAGTTCCTTCGCCTTCTACGAACGTGAAGATTGGGTTTAACATATATTCCCCATTTGCATTTACACCTAAAACCTCTGTAATTTCCATTGTCTTACGAGAGTGGTCACGCAAACGGGATAGGTGAATCACAATATCCAATGCACTACCAATCTGCTGACGAATTGCCATTAATGGCAATCCTTCTGCACCCTGTAGCACCATGGTTTCCAAACGGTTCATCATATCGAAAGTAGAGTTGGCGTGACCTGTAGATAAGCTTCCATCATGTCCAGTATTCATTGCCTGTAACATATCCAGTGCTTCTCCGCCACGAACCTCACCTACGATGATTCTATCTGGTCTCATACGCAAACTTGACTTGATCAAGTCTCTGATGTTGACTTCACCGGCACCAGATGAGTTAGCGTTTCTTGTTTCTAGACTAACTAAGTTCTGTACACCTTCAATCTGCAATTCCGCAGAGTCTTCGATTGTAATAATACGTTCATCTTTTGGAATGAAGTTAGATAGAGCGTTCAAGAATGTTGTCTTACCTGAACCAGTACCACCACATACAAAGATGTTATAACGTGCTTGAATCAATAACTCTAATAAACTTGCAATGCCTTCGTTCAATGATCCGTATTCAATTAACTTCTTCATTGTCATTGGCTCTTTTGAGAACTTACGAATTGTGACGATAGAACCATTCAATGAAATTGGAGGTAATACAACGTTTACACGTGAACCATTTGGTAAACGTGTATCTACGATAGGGTTTGCCTCTGTAACTTCACGACCTGCTTGTGCAACGATACGTTGAATAACGTCACGTAGCTTACGTTCACTTTCAAAGGTACGCTCAATCTTTCTTACCTTACCTGCTTCTTCAACGAAAATATTCTTTGGCCCGTTAATCATAACTTCAGTAATGTTGTCATCTGTCATGATGGAATCCAACAAACCAAATCCACGGATAGAAGAATAAATTTGTTCCGCGATCGCTACTCGTTGTTCGATAGAAACATATACGTTCGCTAGTCTGATTTCTACTAGATTTTCAATCTTCTCGCGCAGTTCATTATCAGATAATTCCTTTAAAGGGAAATTATTCATTACTTCATTTTTTAATCGCTCGACAAACTGTTCAAGTTCTTCCGCTCTCATATTCCCGTTATCCCCCAATCATTATTTATAGAATGTGATCAAATACATCTAACTTAGATACCCAAGAAACAACTTGCGCTCTATGATCACCTTTCACTTTGTTGATATAACCAACAACCTGTACATCATTCATTTCAGCAGCGTTAGACTGGCTTCCAAACTTGGAGTAAAGAACCTTTGTCTTACGCATGAGATGCTCAACTTTGTTATCACTGATATTCTGTAATTCAAATAACTTATTCTGTAGTTTATTTCTGCCAATTTCAGTTCCATCCGCAACCATCACTACACAATCAGCCAAATCAAATAATGTATCTCTAATTTCATCAGAACATACATCTGTATCTACAATGACACGGTCATAATTCCCTGAATTACAAATGACGTGTAACAATGTCTTAACATCTTCAGACTTCATCTCATTAAAATCCATGATTGTCTTAAATGGAGCGTAATACGCAACACCCTTATCATTGGATACATAAGCCTCTAACTTTAGACTTAAATTTGCACGATTGCTCTTAATCGCATACAACACTTCTGAAAGTGTTGTACTTGAATCTTGTACAAGTACATCTCGTGTATAGCCATTCTTCTCTAAATCTAAATAGAAAACTTTATGCCCTTGTTCAACCATGTGTAGCGCAGATCCAATCGCAGCTGTGGAAGTACCTAAACCGCCGCTCGCTCCATGGAATAAAATAATAGGGCTTTGAGAGCCTGACAAACTATATGAAACCTTTGTATCAAGTTCAGCACATAAGCTCTTAACTTCTTTGCAGATGAGATCGACACGTTGGTACTTGCATACTGCAGGGAAACCATTCACCTCAGTAATATCTAATGACTCTGTCAAACACGCAACCTGTGTATTCTCTCTTCTTAAATCATCCCCTAAGAATTCTTCGTTTACTAAAACGACATCCATTCTTTGATTCTTGAAAATTTCAATAAATGCATCACGCTTTGAGAATGTGTATATCTCAATTTCATTTGGATACTTCTTATTAAACACAGAAGAGATTTTACTTAAATACTTCTCATCCGTATCAACC
>CALBKL010000160.1 GCA_937895985.1 uncultured Solobacterium sp. | reverse complement strand
AGTGTCTTCTTCACCTTGAAGTTTGCATATGTATAGTTAAATACATTCTTGAAACTTGGCTCACTATCAACAGTAGCTTGCAATGTGCCATTGTTCTGTGTAATTGTAATCGTAACAATCTTTTCAGAAGTATCATATGTTACGCCATCTACTGGATTTGTTAAATCTTCCTTCACACTGAACTTGTATACTCCTGGTTTTGTAAACTTAATTTCATCAAATTCAAAGGAACCATCTCCTAGTGGAGAAGCCTGAATATCAGCTGTCAATGAAGTTGGTAATGTGACACCAGCATAGTTTTCACCAGGTATCTGTGCAAGAACTGTCTTAAATGTATTTCCAGGAATTGTAATTTCAACATTATTTTGATCAACATATTCCTTTGAACCTGTAATCTTTACAGACACTGATAAATAGTTTGGAACAATTGTCGCAAAACCTGGCTGTGTTGCACTTGTAATACTAAACTCACCCGTTGTTGCAGCTAATGTACCTGCAGTAGCGTAAGTAGGATTAGGCTTAAATTCATCGTTATTAAATATGTAATCACCCAGACTGCTCTCCTGTACTAAGCGATAATTACCAACGGATAAACCCGAGAATGTAGCGATACCACTCGCATTTGTTGTAGCAGTCGCTTTACGTCCTCTAATGAAGTAATCAACCCATGTATTGTTGATCTTTCGTTGAATCTTAAATGTTGCTCCAGGAATGACTTCTGAATTGTCATTTGCATCTACAGCCTTAGCGATAACTGTACCAGCAGCTACAGATGCTGTACCACTTGATTTATCAATTGTGTAAGAAACAGAAGCTGTTTCAGCTGCTTGATCAGACTTTACTTCGCCTGTATTTGTTACATTCTCTAAACCTGTAACACCTGGATAATGCGTATCAAACTCCGCGAAGAATGTAACCACGTTTCCATTTGATGGACCATTTACACCATAGATATCTTTAATCTTAGCGATACCAGCTAAGTTTGGTTCTAAATCTGTATACTTCAATGAATCATTAGACATATTTGCGATGAATGTATCGCCACCAGTTGCTGGGTCTCTAAAGATACCATAGCTTAGTTTTTGTGCTTTCACTTTTGCATAAAAAGAATCATATGTATCAGAACCCAACTGATAAATCTGTGTGAAGTACTGTTTTACAGGGATCCAGTTACTTTGATATTCAATTGGCATAACTGTACCTGGAGTTGCTTGAGCATAGTATGCATTACCACTAGCAGGAACTTCCATCCAATTATAACGAACTGCTGTAAAGGAAACTGTATTTTCATCGATAATACCATCATGAGGAATCTTATCCACAACCATTAAATTTGTTTGTTCAACATATGTTCCAAAGGTACTATCAATATTGTTATATGTATTAAATAAGCGCAAGGAACCAATCTGATTCGCAATTAACTTAATATGAGCAGTATCATAGCCAGTAGTCCAACCCTGCTTTTCAAGCAAGTGGTTATTGATCGTTCTCGTGTTTGGATCTGGAGTTCCTCCACCAGTTGACGTACCCGGGACTGTAGGTGGAACGTTAAATGTTACGTTTGTACTAGCATCTTCAATCGTTAATTGCTTTGTGGATGGATTACCTGCAGTAGCGCCATTCTCTAAAGCCTTTAGTCTTCCACCTGTATATACACTTCCAGAGAAGAAGTTCTTATCTGTTGGAAACTCAGATATAACAGTTAACTTAATTTCAGTATCTGTAATTGTTGCTGTCGCAATCTGCTCTCCATTTTGGGCAAATAATGGTAAATCTGTAATTGGCAGATTTCCAAACATTGTTCCAATATTTGTAGAAAGTGTTACTGTATCACCCACATTCATTGCATTTTGCGCCAGAGTATAGATATTAAAATCAAACTTCAAAGATGCAAGTGCACCGACGGTCACCGGATTTGGTGAAACTGATACATTTGAGATCGAAATGTTATAGCCATCCTTTTGTGTATCGGCATATACATTATAATTTGTTGAGAATAACCCTAGCATAAATGTAAGGGCTACTAGTAATGCAAAAAACCTTTTAATAATTTTCATTCGCTTCCTCCCAGTTTGCGCAAATTCGGTTTACCACATAAAAAAACCGATACATTGGCATCCTATCCATAAAGTATCGGATTTAACATTTTTACTCAACTAATATGCTCAAATCTTAATCATTTCTTAATCAAACTTTAAGAATCTGATATTGTTATATGCATTATGTAATTTACAACAAGTAGGTATTCTTATTTATTTGGATATCACGCACTCTATTTTCACATACAAAACGCAAGGCAAACCTAATCATTGAACCCACTTACTTCAAGATGGTATTTACACCTCACTACATATCAAAAGCATAATTATTTACTTTTAAAATTTAGCTTTCTTTTCCAATAAGTTTTCCGCTTTCACATTTTGCATATTTTTTACTTACAGGAAAAATAAAAGGTCTTATCAGCCATATGGTTGAAAAGACCGGTATAGTTTTTATGAAATTGATGAACTTAATAAAATACTGAACATTAAGGATGAGTATAACCCTAATAATTTGCTGAGAGAATCAAGATATTTTCAAAAGCATTTGCTATTTACCTCATGTGTGAAAATAAGAATACTTAGTATTTCTATAGAAGTATAATCAATTTGAATTAGGAAAGATTATTATTCTTTAGTCGATATATTATTAACATATATTAATAATATTAGCGACACAAACATAGTAAATACAATAAAGCAAACAATGATGAGTGGTGGTATCTTATGCACGAACCATAAAATAGTCGCTAGAGATAAGCCAAAGAAAATCACCCAAATGCCTAAGATAATCTCAATTTTTCTAATGTTATATTTACTTTTTTCAGATTCAGAAAGTATGTTATAACCTGCAATCAAAAATCTTCCTTTGCCTATCAATACTAGAATTCCGCATATCAATATCGGAATAGTTGCAAGTATAACAATTAATTTATCATTCATGTTTATTAATAGCTCCTGAACTTAGTGTACACGGCCGCACCTAGTGCTATTGCACCTCCAGCGGCAACAAATATAGCAACTGTTCCTACAACAATATTTACAGTCGCTGCTAGCCAAGCAATAGCTGGAACAGCAAACACTGCTTGTGGTGTAGCTCCTGAACTTGGATCATTTTCAAATGTTGGTGTTGCGTAATCCATTAATTCCTCCTTTTTATATTAAGTATATTTAGATTGACCTTGTTGTATCCATCAATTTCATTTACTACCTCCATCTCCGCGAAACCATTTATTTTCATGTTTTCCAAAAAAATCAGATAATTATTATTAATTCTCTTATTAATCTCATAGAAAGGTATAAAATAATTATCAATTTCAACCAATATATCCTTGAAATTATCCTTGATACTATCTTTGTATCTTTAATCAGTCAATAAGATTAAAAATATATGTATCTATAGAATCCGCAGAAGAATACACTATTTGATTTGATTCCCCTGCCGATGAAATCTTCTTATTTTCTATATAACATGCAGATAACAGTACACAAGAACTCATAAGAAATAATTTAAACATTATTCTAGTTCTATTCACAAATTTACATATAAAATGCTGAATATTATTAGCCTCCATATTTGCACCTCTCATTTGTACCTTTTAGATATTTGCCTTGCTAGATAAATTATCCCAAGTATCAATATGATAATAAGCAAAATACGTATAATTATGTCCATGTACATTATTGATAATTCTAGTGAAGAAATATCTATCAGGCGTTCCTGGCATATTTCTTTTATAATTTCATCATATGAGTGATATACAAAAATACAAGACTATTATCGAACTAAAAAAAGTACTATAATAATTGAGTTAAGAAAAAATGTCGGGATAGTTCCGACATTTTTTCTTTGAATTTGAAATGTTTATCCGAAGTAACCACTTCATTAATCAAAAAAATATAAAAGGCATCCGATAGTTCGGATACCTTTATATGGCGCCTTATCAGGGAAATTTCCTAACAAAAACAGTAATAATCTCTATGAATATATATTACACGAATATGGCTATAATTTCAAGCGCTTTTTGCCAGAAATTTGATTTCCTCTGAATCGAAGTTGATATTGTCTTAATGAACCGAAAGGGAAAATGTCCCATTTATAGAAAGGAATTGTTATGATTCATTCCATTAGATTGGATTGAATATGAAAAAGATTATATTAACCCCTATGGAAGAAAACAAATACAACATTATTAAAGAACTGGTTGATCATTCTGGCAATAAACGCCGTGCGGCATTAAAACTAAATTGTTCTATCCGTACTATCAATCGCCTGATTACACGTTATAAGTCTGAAGGAAAATCCTCATTTTCACATGGTAATCGTGGACGATTACCATCGAACACATTCTCACTGGAAACGAAAAACAAAATCATTGAACTCTATCTTAACGAGTATCTTGATGCCAACATCACTCATTTCAGTGAAATCGTCCAGATGGACCTCGGCATCTCCATCAGTGACACCACTATTAGAAACTGGTTATCAGAACACGATGTCTTGTCCCCAAAGGCTCATCGAAAAACTAAGAAACAATTAAAGGAACGTTTGGCAGAACGATTAAACCAAACAACATCTACAAAGGTCAGAAACGCAATCAATGAACAAATCGAATCAATTGAAGATGATACGCCTCATTCACGAAGATCTAGATCCAAATATATGGGAGAGATGATTCAAATGGACGCTTCAAGCTACGAATGGATTCCTGGCAAGATATGGTATCTACACCTAGCTGTAGATGATGCGACTGGTACTGCTGTGGGAGCCTATTTTGATATACAAGAGACCCTACGTGGCTATTACAACGTTTTCCATCAGATACTAGTCGACTATGGCATACCCGCTCTATTCTATACGGATAAACGAACCGTATTTGAATATAGAAAGAAAACCAAGGCCTTCGACGACGAGGATACCTTCACACAGTTCTCCTACGCCTGCCATAACCTTGGTGTCGAAATCAAAACAACGAGCATCGCACAAGCCAAAGGACGCATCGAACGTCTCAACCAGACTTTCCAATCACGTTTGCCAGTTGAACTTAGACGTGCTCGTATTACTTGTATGGCGGACGCGAATAAGTTCCTAAAATCCTACCTAAAGGAATTCAATGCAAGGTTCGCCCTACACTTGAATAGTACCAATTCTGTATTTGAAGTACAACCAGATATAGAAACAATCAATCAAACATTGGCAATCATTTCATCGAGAATAGTCGATCAAGGCAACTGTATCAAGTTCAAAAACAAGTATTGGATGGCCTATGACAAGGAACACAATAGAATTCCACTAAGACCTAAAATGGAGGTATTGGTGATTGAATCATTTGAACAAAAGATTTTTGTCAATGCGATGGATACACTATACATTTTAGAAGAAGTACCAGTGTTTGAAGAAAATTCGGCTGAGTTCGATAATATCATTGAAACTCCTGAGAAAAAGAAAGTATATATTCCGCCGATATCTCACCCTTGGAGGAAGTATTCATATCAATTATTTACAAAAAAGCAGAACTATTATAGCTCCGCTAATGTTCGTTAATTTTTAAGACATTTTCCTTTTTGATTGACAGATTAGAATAAACTCATTTGATTACTTTCTTGTAATCCTTCTAAACAACCCATGTGTGCAAGCTTCACTAACATAGATGAAGAAACCTGTGTACGCTTAAGGATATCTTCTTTTGATAAAAATTCACCCTTTTCACGTGCTTCCTCAATTGATTTTGCTACGTTTACACCTAATCCATCAATAACTGTAAAAGGTGGAATGATTGTCTTTGGGTTATCTGGAGAAACTCTAAACTCCACCGCAAGTGATTTGTATAAATCAACATTAGAAATATTATATCCACGCGCATATAGTTCTTCACAAACTTCTAGCACATCAAACAATGACTTTTCTTTATTTGAAACTGGATTTTCTGGATTACGTTCTGCAATACGTGTACTGATATCATTCATACGTGTACGAATGACATCTATACCCTTCGCCATTGTTTCAATTTCATAAGTATCACAACGTAATGTTAAATACTGAATATAGAAATTGAGTGGCTCATGTACCTTGTACCATGCGATAC